>NZ_PFKO01000312.1:0-11316 GCF_002784285.1 Candidatus Infernicultor aquiphilus | reverse complement strand
TCAAGATGTTTGTGAAAAATATGGATACAACGTATTGGTGGTCAATTCTGATGATAGTCAAGAAAAGGAAGGTCGTTACTTAAAACTTTTGTATTCCCGCCGGGTAGACGGGGTGATAATGACAGTTGCAGGATATCGGGAAGAAAAGTATTCTGAAGAAGAATTGTCTTTAATGAAAAAGATGCACCTGGTGCTTATTGATAGAGAGATAAATGGACTGTCTACTCCTATTATCAAAGTGAATAATTTTGCTGGGGCTTATTCAGCAGTCAAATACCTATTAAGTATGGGTCATAAAAGGATAATGTATATAGCGGGGATAGAGGGAACTAAGACTAATCAAGAAAGAAAAAAAGGTTATCTAACTGCTTTGAAAGAGGCCAATATAAGTTGGCAAGAAGAGATAGTAGCTAATTTTCGCCTGGATACTGCTTATCAGAAAATAATACACCATTGGCCAGAATTTAAGAATTCTAATCACCTACCCAGTGCAATATTTGCAGCCAATGATCTGATGGCAATTGGGGCTTTAAAGGCCTTTGCTCAATTAAAGGTTCAAGTTCCCCAAGAGGTATCAATTATTGGTTTTGATAATATACCATTTTCTGATTGTACTAACCCACCCTTAACTACTATTAACCAGCCTACTTACTTGATGGGTAGAAAAGCAGTGGAAATCTTACTTTTACTGATAGATAAAAAAAAGATCAAGAAATCTATAGAGCTTAAGACCGAACTTGTGGAGAGGGGTTCAGTAAGCAGATGGGAGGTTTAAAGATGAAAAAAGGTGGCATTTTAAATCCTCAACTTAATCGAATTATCTCCGAAATGGGGCATGGTGATATGTTAATTATCGCTGATGCGGGATTGCCTATCCCCAGGGAAGTGGAAAGAATTGATTTAGCTTTAAAATGTGGAACTCCTTCTTTTGCAGAAGTCTTACAAGCAGTTTTTTCCGAATTACAGATCGAAGAGGCCTATGTAGCTAAAGAAATTAAAGAAAAAAATCCTCAAACCTTAAATCTGATTTCCTCAATAATAGAGGAAGTTAAGTTTATTTCCCATGAAGAGTTAAAAGAATTATCAAAACAAGCCAGAGCAATTATCAGGACCGGGGAGTGCAGCCCCTATGCTAATATTATTTTAATTTCGGGAGTGCTATTTTGAATAATTTAGCTTTAGAATTTATTAATATTTCCAAAAGTTTTCCCGGAGTACAGGCTTTGAAAGAAGTAAGTATTCAGATTAAAAAAGCTAAGGTTCATGCTATTGTGGGAGAAAATGGGGCTGGTAAATCAACCTTGATGAAAATAGCCGTAGGAGAATTGCTCCGTGATGCTGGGACTATCAAAGTATTTGGTCAAGAAGCCCAAATTAGCTCTCCTTCTGATGGCTATCACTATGGGATAAGTTTAATTCATCAAGAATTTAGTTTAGTTCCCAGTTTAGATATAGCTCAAAATATTTTCTTAGGTCGGGAATTAACTAAAGGGTATTTATCCTTTATGGATAATCACCAGATGTATAAACGCACTGAAAAGATTTTAGAGTCTCTGAAGATGTTTCATTTAGATCCTCACTTAAAGATAAAGGACTTAACTGTAGCCCAGAAACAGGTGGTAGAAATAGCTAAAGCCCTATCTTTAAATTCCAAAATAATTATTATGGATGAACCCAGTGCGGCTTTAACCTTAGAAGAAACCCGCCGTCTTTTTGAATTGATTCGGGAACTAAAAGAAAAGGGGGTTACCATACTTTTTATCTCTCACCGTATAGAAGAGATATTCGAAGTAGCCGATGAGGTAAGCATATTACGTGATGGGGAATTAATCTTGACTAAATCGGTAGCTCAAATTGATCGAAATCAGGTTATTAGTAATATGGTCGGGCGATCCTTAGAGTTTTTCTTTCCTTCCAAAGTAGAACAGAAAAAAGAGGCTAAGATAATCTTAGAAGTAAAAAATATCAGCAAAAGGCGGCAATTCTCGGATGTTTCTTTTCAGCTTAAAGAGGGAGAGATTATTGGTTTGGCCGGACTGGTAGGTTCTGGTCGTTCCGAAGTAGCTTTGGCCATTTTTGGATTAAATCATTTAGATGCTGGAGAAATATATTTACAGGGGAAAAAAGTAAACATAAACTCACCTTTTGAGGCCATAAAACAAGGTCTGGCTTTACTACCAGAAGATCGAAGGGAGCTGGGATTGATTATTGTCAGGAGTGTATTAGAAAATCTTTCTCTTCCGGCGCTTTATTGGGATATTGCCAGGAGATATTTTATTGACCTGAAGAGAGAACTAACTATAGGCCGAAAAATCCAGAAGGAATTATCTATTCGTTTTGCCTCCTTTTCCCAGAAAGCAGAATCTTTAAGTGGAGGCAATCAGCAGAAAGTAGTGGTTGGTAAATGGCTAATTACTAAGTCTAAGATTTTAATTATGGACGAGCCTACTCGAGGTATAGATGTAGGAGCCAAATTAGAAATTTATAATATCGTTAATACCCTGGCCCAAAGAGGAATAGGGATAATCTTTATCTCTTCCGAGTTCACAGAGATATTAGGCGTTGCTCATCGAATTTTAGTAATGAGTGAAGGAAGAATTACTACTGAGTTAGATCCGAAAAGTTCTACCGAAGAAGATATTTTAAAATTTGCCACTAGAAAAAAGGTATCTTAAGATGAAAAATTTACAGTTTAAAAATATTATCCGACAATATGGTATATTATTCGGTTTAACCGGATTAATTATTGTATTTTCACTTTTGTCTAAGCAATTTTTCACTATATCTAATATGCTAATTGTAATGAGGCAAACTTCTATCGTAGCTTTCCTGGGTGTGGGTATGACCTTTGTAATCCTGGGTGCTGGTATAGACCTCTCGGTAGGTTCTGTATTGGCTTTCTCCGGAGCGGTAGCAGCAGGGGTAATACAAAAAGAAGGAGTATTTTTAGGTATTCTTGCGGGTTTGGCTTTGGGAGTAATTCTGGGAGCTTTTAGCGGTTTGGTAATTGCCAAATTAAAGATTCCAGCTTTTATTGTTACGCTGGCTATGATGGCTATGGCCCGGGGAGGTACTTTGGTCTATACCGAAGGGCGTCCCATTACTGGCTTACCTTCTTCCTTTGCCTTTTTAGGAAGAGGATATATAGGAAATATTCCCTTCCCCATCATCTTGACGTTAATTATATTTATATTGGCTTATATTATTTTAAAATTAACTCGTTTTGGTCGTTATGTCTACGCCACCGGTGGAAATATTAATGCTGCTCGAGCCTCGGGAATAAAAGTAGATAATATAATTATCTCCAATTTTACTATCAGTGGTTTCCTTTCTGGACTAACCGGCATAGTCTTAGCTTCTCGACTTAACTCAGCACAGCCAACAGCCGGCATGGGCTATGAATTGGATGCCATTGCCGCTGTGGTCTTAGGCGGAACCAATCTCTTTGGAGGAGAAGGAGAGTTATGGGGAACTCTAGTGGGAGCTTTTATTATGGGAATCTTGAATAATGGATTAAATATGCTTAATGTTTCGTCTTTTTACCAGCAGGTGGTAAAAGGTATAGTCATCCTAATAGCTGTAACAGTAGCTCAAAGTGGCAAGAAATGAGAAATCGCTAAAAAAGGAGGTGAAAGAATAGAAAAAAGAATCTTTTCAGGTCAGTATTAACCTATTTTAAAAATAATAAGGAGGTATCTTAAATGAAAAAGTTATTACTTGCACTTTGCCTAGTAGCAATTTTAGGAATTTCTGCTTTTGCGAGCAGTATGACTGTTGGATTATCAGTCTCTACTCTAAATAACCCATTTTTTGTTATCTTAAGGGATGGCGCCATAGAACAAGCAAAAGTCCTTGACGTAGATTTGGTGGTGATGGATGCTCAAAACGATCCAGCGAAACAGGTATCTGATATCGAGGACTTAATCCAGAAAAAAGTTGATGTCATTCTCTTGAATCCTACTGATGCCGATGCTCTCGTACCTGCTGTAGAAGAGGCTAATAAAGCAGGCATTCCTATCTTAACTATTGACCGTAGCGTAAACGGTGGAGAAGTTGCCTTGCATATTGCTTCCGATAACGTTAAAGGAGGAGGAATGGCTGCAGCCTATACCGTAGAACAATTAGGAGAAAAGGGTATTGTAGTAGAATTAGAAGGGATTACCGGTGCATCTGCTGCTCGAGAGAGAGGTCAAGGATTTGATACTTATATTGCCAAATTCTCTGGAATCAAATTGGCTGCCAAGCAGACTGCTGACTTCGATAGAGCTAAAGGAATGAGCGTTATGGAAAATATCCTTCAAGCTCAACCAAAAATTGATGCAGTATTTGCTCAGAATGACGAAATGGCCCTGGGAGCTATTCAAGCTATCAAAGCTGCTAAAAGACAGAAGGAGATGTTTGTAGTAGGTTTTGATGCTGTGCCTGATGCCCTGGATGCTATCAAAGCAGGAGATATGAAAGCTACTATTGCCCAGCAACCCTGGATGATGGGAGTTCTGGGAGTAATGAATGGCTATCTAGTGGTAAACGGAGTGAATTTGGGAGTAAAATTTATCCCTGTTCCCTTAAAAGTCATTACTCAATAAAATAAATCAGTGAATCAGGGGACGGTTCAATAGATTAAGAATAAATTAGTTGAACCGTCCCCAAATAAAAAGGAAGCGTAAACCTAATATTTTATAGGTCAATAAAGAAACTTAAAAATAAACGAAAAACCCCTTCAGTACATATGTACTAAAGGGGTTTTTCATTTCTTAACTAAGATATTTTAACTAAAAATTAATAACGTCTTCGGCTATCGTTAAAATCTCTTCTGGGTTTTTGTGGTTTGGCTTCGTCGATCTTCAATGGACGATCATTAAAATCAGTTTCGTTTAAAGCTTCTTTGGCTTTTTCAGCTTCTTCTGGAGAAGACATTTCCACAAAACCAAAACCTTTGCCTTCGATAATATTGACACTTTTTACAGTACCATGTTTACCAAAAAGCTCTTCCAGCTGCTGGTTAGTTACGGTATAGCTTAAATTTCCGACATAAAGTTTACTACCTTGCATCTCTTTTTCCTCCTTTTTTATTTTTTCTTCAGTAACATTCTCTTTAGAGGAAAAGTAAAACAAGATAGAAAAAACTCTATTTCAAATATTACTTAGCTCAATCCTAAACTAAAGGATTAAGTTTTTCAGGTTATAAATTATTCATTTAATAACCTTTTCACTTATTGGTAAGTGTTTTTTTTATTATATATTAATCGGGAAGAATGTCAAGCATTATTTTTAGTTTTTTAATCACGCGGTTTGGGAGAACAAGAAGATAACCAGCTTTTTGATTTAGATGCTGAAGGGATTTTTCGAATTATAAAAATTCTAAATAAGTTTAGACCTTATTCTTTCTAAAATCGTAGAAATAAAAAAACATAGAATAGTTATTTACTGATTAACGGAAGTAGTTCGAGAGCTAAATTTGCATTTAATTGTTTAACTATTTCATATTCTTTCATAGCTGCTTCTTTATTACCTAAATTATAATAGATCAGACTTAAATTATAATAGGCATTAGTATATTTTGGATTTAATTTTATTGCCTCTTCTAAGGTGGTAATAGCTTCGTCATATCGCTCTAATCTTTTATAATTAAGTCCTAAATTAAAATAAGCCACAGTAAAGTTTTTATCAATACGTATTGCTTCTTTATATGCCGCTATTGCTTCTTCATAAAGTTTACTCTGATCTAAGGAATAGCCTAAACTAAAATGACTATATTTATATTCCGGATTATTTTGAATTGCTTTTTTATAATTATTTATTGCCTCCGGATAAAGTTTTTTATCTTTATAAGTTTCACCCAAACAATAGTAATAGTAATAAAAATTTGGATATAACTGAATAGCCTTTCCTATCGCTTCAATAGCTTTATCATATTCTCCTAATTTTCTATAGGCATATCCCAAACCATTATAGGCATCGCCATATTTGGGATCTATATTTATAGCCTTTAAATATGCTTCTACCGCTTCTTCGTATAACTCAATACTTATATCATCTAATGCATCTCCTAAGTAGTAATAACTCCATTTGTGATCAGGTTTATATTTTATTGCTTTTTTATAATAGATTATAGCCTTGGGAAAGTCGCCTTGGTCTGCAGATATAAGTCCTAAGTTATAATAAGGGTAAGCATAATCAGGTTTTAGTTCTATAGCTTTGTTCAGCATCTGGAGGGCTTCCTCGTATCTCTTCAATGTTCTATAAACATCTCCGAGGTTACTGTAAGCCTCTGCATATTTAGGATTTAAACTAATGACTTTTTTATAAGCTTCAATAGCCGCATCTTTTTTATTAAGATTATTTTTGCACCTGCCGATGTTAAAGTAAGCGTTGATATAATTTGGATCAATTTCAACTGCTTTTTCAAAATAGGTAATGGCTTCCTCATATTTCCCCTGATTTATAAGTTCTTCCCCTTGTTTATAATTTTCTTCTGCAGCAGGGATCGATTCAGAAAATGATAAAGAAAAAGAACATAAAAATAAGCAAACTATAATACTTAAAATTATAAAAAAGTAATAACTCTTTTTCATTGAAGCTTACCTCCTAAAAATTTTTTTAAATTTATCTGTTGGTGCATAGATCATACTTTGATAAAAAATTAAAAAATACATTATATTAATTATGATACTTTACTATTAATAATTATACCATAAAATAACTGAAAACCCTGTTTTTTTAAAATATTTTTAAAACGAGGTTAGATCTTTTATTTTAGGAGGTAACTTTATTTTATTATATGGTTATTGTGTCTTGTTTATTTTTAGAAATTATTATATTATCTATAAAATATATCTCTAAGCTCATTGATCAAAAAGATGAGGTATTCATTATGGAATTAAAATATATTGGATTAATCTTAGTCGTAGGAATTGTCTCTGGATTTGTCAATACTAGAAGAAATATTTAAAAAATATAAATATTGAAAAATTAAGTAGGGTTCGATTGATTATTGCCATGATTGCTTTCTTTTTTGTTGGTTTTTACGGAGGTTTTATCCAGGCAGGAGTGGGATTTATTATTATGGCAATTTTAGTTTTAATTACCGGAATGTCTTTGGTGAAGATAAATAGTCTGAAAATGTTTATTACCGGAATTTATATATTCAGCTCATTACTGGTATTTATTATCAGTGGAAAAGTAGATTGGATTTTAGGTCTTATATTAGCTATTGGTAGTGCTATTGGCGCTTATTTGGGAAGTAATTTTTCGGTTGCTAAAGGAGACAAATGGATCAGAATTTTTCTAATTATTTATGTTTTATTGATGTCCTCTAAACTTATGGGACTGACTGATTGGTTAAAATTTTAACTTGACCGGAAAACCCGGGTTATGGTAAAAATAAATAGAAGCAGGTCTCAACATTAGACAGATTTAAAAATTTGTTAAGATTAAACAGGGAGGTTTATTGGTGGTATTATGAGAAGAAAAGATAAAGAAATAATTGATCAGAAAGTAATGGTATCCATTATTAAGAGGTCAAGTGTTTGTAGGGTAGCTATGTGCTGGCAAGATGAGCCATATATAATACCCATGAATTTTGGTTATTCGGAGAATTACCTCTATTTCATTATCCCGAAGATGTTTTGGAAAAAACAATTATTATTAAAGTGAAGATTGAAAAAATGACCGGGAAGGAATCGTTATAAAAGGGAGATTTTTTATATTATTATAATGTATTAATTCAAGGTCAGAGAAAAAATGGTTGATAAAGATAAAGATAGAAAAGAAGTAAAATCAAAACTAAAATTAAATGCATTAGGCCATTCCTATAATGATGTTTATTTTTTTATTATACCTCTTCTTTTGCCTCTTTTTAGAGAAGAGTTTCAGCTCAATTATTTCCAATCAGGACTGATCTTAACTACTCATGTTGCTTTAAGGTCTATTTTTTCCTTAATATTCGGATATGTAGGAGATCAATATGATAAAAGAGTAGTTATAGCCAGTGGCTTTATCTGCTCTTCTATTTTTTTAGGTGGTCTAATCTGGATAAATAATATTCACACTATTGCTGTTTTTTTATTTTTATTAGCTATCGGTGTTTCAACTTTTCACCCTTTAGCAACTGCCATGGTGAGAGAAAATTCTAAAGCAAGCCAGAGAGGACGTTATCTAAGCTTATTTTCAGCTGCAGGAACAGCAGGAATAATTGTAGCCAGTTTATTATTCGGTATCTTTGTTCAAATATGGGGCTGGAAAATTACCTGCTTACTATTCTCTTTACCTGGTTATTTCCTGGCTTATGCCTACCTAAAATCAAAAAAGGATAAAAAAAATCTCAAAACGGAAGCAGAAAAGAAAATTAAGCAAGGTTATATTTATTTGTTTTTTATTACCCAGGCTATTAGAAGCCTGGGTTTATGGGCTATTCTTTCTTTTCTTCCCCTTTACGCTACAGATTATATTGGTTTAAAACCCGGGATTTCTGCCTGGATTATTAGTATATATTTTAGCGGAGTATTTCTAGGTAGTCTTACTTCCAGTAGAATTATTGACCAAAACCAACCACTTATATTAATATTATTAACCACTATTGGTACTACTTTTCTCATTATTGGTATCACTTTCATTGTCCAACCATTACTCATTGTATTAATTGTGGTAATCTTGGGTATTTTAGATGGAATATTTTTCCCGGCTCAAAGTACCTGGTTAACCTTTATTTGTCCAGTTCACTATCAGGGCAGGTTTTTTGGAATAAGCATGTTTGTCGAGGGACTTTCTGCTACCATTGCCCCAACTCTCTATGGATGGATTGCAGACCAAAGCAGTCTAATTTGGTCTTATCGTTTAGCTGCTGTTCCTTTATTGATTAGTTTCATTCTATTTCTGATGTTACACTCCTTGGAGAAAAAAAATGTTTGCTAAAACCAAGATTAATCAGCTGGAATTGAAAAATAGATTTGTCCGCAGTGCTACCTGGGAAGGATTAGCTGACCCCGATGGATCCTGTAATGATGAGATTGCTAACTTAATCTTAGAGTTGGCCAAAGGTCAGGTAGGAATGATTATCACCAGTCATACCTATATTAATCAAAACGGACAGGCCGGGATAAGACAATTAGGCATCTATAGTGACCAGCTTATTTTCAGCTATATAGAAATGATTAAAAAGGTGCATAGAGAAGGTAGTAAGATTATGATGCAAATTGCTCATGCCGGAGCTCGAGCTTCAGTTGAATTAATCAAAAGTCAACCCCTTGGACCTTCCTCTTTAGAGATTAAAAATGGTCTAAACTGTAGAGAAATGACTAAAAAAGAAATATTTCAAACTATTGAAGATTTTAAAAAAGCTGCAGTGAGGGCGAAAAAAGCAGGTTTTGATGGAATCCAGATTCATGCAGCTCATGGATATCTACTTAGCCAGTTTTTATCTCCTTTTTTTAATAAAAGAAATGATGAATACGGAGGAAGTATTGAAAATCGAACCCGCTTTATTTTGGAAATTCTTTGTGCTATTAGGTCTGAGTTGGGCCAGCAATTTGCTGTCTTAATCAAGCTAAATTCGGATGATTTTATGAAAGGTGGTTTTACTGCACCAGAAATGGTGCAGGTATCAGCAATGCTTAAATCAGCAGGTATTGATGCCATTGAGTTAAGTGGTGGAACAGGACTTAGTCTAAGTAAATATTCCTCTTCTAGATTAGGCGAGATTGATTCTCAAGAAGAAGAGGCCTACTATAGTGATGCCGCCAAGTTATATAAGGAAAAAATTACTGTTCCTTTAATTCTGGTGGGGGGAATCCGCTCTTACGAGGTAGTTAAGGAATTGGTAGAAAAGAAGCGAGCAGATTATATTTCACTATCTCGTCCTTTAATTAGGGAACCAGGACTGATTAAGCGGTGGCAGTTAGGTAATACTGAAAGAGCTACTTGTATTTCTTGTAATCAGTGTTTTGTGCCAATAAGAGCAGGAAAGGGTATGTATTGTGTAATGGAAAGTATAAATCAGGTAGTCTAAAATTCACTGTTTTAGGGAATATAATAAATAGTAGAGTTATTTTAAAAAAAGAATAAAATTCTTCTAAAAGCATGATAAAGGCAAACTACCCTAAAGGGTAGGACGCAAAGCCATAGGTCTAAAACTTTCTAACCCCTATTTTCCCCAAATATTCACAATTATAACCCCAATCAGAGTAAGAGACCCTCCTATTAGTGATAAAAAATAAGGTACTTCTCCCAACCATATCCAGGCGATTAATATAGCCAATACCGGAGATAAATAAAGATAGCTGGCTGCTAAAGAAGCTGGAATCCTGGATAGGACATACGCCCAGGTAACATAGGCTAAGGCAGCTGGGAAAATACCCAGATAAATAACCGCTAGAGTTGCTTCAATCGGTGCATTTTTAATACTCTGGAATAAACCGTATCTTGTTTGCTTTTTGTATTTTTTCTTCTGTTTTTAAAAAGCTTTTTCATAATATCATCCTATAATTTCTTTAAAATGGATTAGAGGTTATAGAATAAATAAATAAAAGTATATCATTCTTTGTTCAATAAATCTATCAGTAATGTCCAATAAATTTTATACTAACTGGCAGCAATAGAATAAAGGCGGGAATATACTAATATTTATAAAAAAAGAGGATTTTTAATTGTTTTGTAGTATAATTATTATATAAAAAATATAGTAAAAATAGTTAGAAGCCTGACTTTTAACTATAAGAAGAGGTAAAAATTGATGAAAAAGATTTTTTATTTAATTTTAATTTTTATAATGGCAACTTTCTATTTACCCTCAATTTCTTTAGCTGATGGTTGTTTATTTACCCAGTTATATAGAGATATATATGAACCCAATCAATTAGCTATGATTGTATTTGATGATATGGTGGAGAAAATAATTTTTCAGATAGATTATGAAGGAGATGCAGAAGATTTTGCCTGGGTCATTCCGGTGCCCGGTTATCCAAAATTGTTTTCCGTTGAAGATGAGATATTTTATGAATTATATCAATTAACTAAGATTACTCCTCCTTCAAATTTTGGTTGTGGATGGGGAGCAGGTTACCCTATGCCTGGTGAAGAAGATGGAGGAGTCCATATCTGGGAAGAAAATCAGGTAGGAATTTATCAAACTGCTACTTTATCGGCGACTGATCCGAACAGTTTAGTAGGATGGTTAAATGATAATGGTTATGCCTTCCCCTCAAATGGTCAAGAAATACTGGATTATTATGTGCAGAAAAATTGGTTTTTTGTAGCTATGAAAATTCAACCTGAAGAAACAACAAATAGTTCTGAGAATTATAGCGGTGCTATTCAACC
>NZ_PFKO01000360.1:2126-2287 GCF_002784285.1 Candidatus Infernicultor aquiphilus | reverse complement strand
TTTGGGTGTATGTAGCTAATTTTCTTGGTTCCTTATTATTGGTTCTTATTATGTTTGGAACAGGACTTTGGAAGACAGGTGATTTTGCAGTAGGAGCAAAAGCTTTAGCAATTGCCAATGGAAAAGTCAATCTAAGTTGGTTGGAGGCTTTTACTCGAGGA
>NZ_PFKO01000360.1:0-2108 GCF_002784285.1 Candidatus Infernicultor aquiphilus | reverse complement strand
GTGTGTTTAGCTGTATGGATGTCAGTAGCTGCTAAAGATATAATTGGAAAGATTTTTGGAATCTATTTCCCTATTATGGCATTTGTAGCAAGTGGATTTGAACATTGTGTGGCAAATATGTATTTTATTCCAATGGGATTATTATTAAAGGGGAATGCTACTATAGTAGCTACAGCAGGACTAGCTGGTAAATTAAGTAACCTTACTTTACAAGGATTTTTTGTAAATAATTTAACTCCAGTTACCCTGGGTAATATTGTGGGTGGATCACTTTGTGTTGCAACTGTATATTGGTTAGCTTATTTGAAAAAAAGTGAAAAATAAAGCAAGCTTAATAAATAACATTAATAAAAATAAAATAAGATAATAATTAGAGGGTCAATTTTTCACTAAAATTTGACCCCTTTTTATTATATTTATTTTCTTAGAGAAAGATAGTGTAAAATTTTAGTAGGGAGTTTTTAAAAAGAAAGGTTTGCCAAAAAATAAACTATATTTTTTGTTAACAAAATGATATTATATAAGGTTATGAAAATTAAAGATAAAAGATATTTTTCTTTAACCGCGATTATATTAGCGGGAGGGGAGAGCAGCAGGGTAGGTTTAAACAAAAGCAAAGATCAGATGAAATTAGCCGGAAGGCTTTTAATAGATTGGGTTATATCTACACTTACTTCTCTGGATAATTTAACCAAAGAAGATATTATTATAGTTGGCTCTAAAGAGAAATATTCTAATTTTAAGAGAGTATTTAAGGATATTTTTCCCCAAAAAGGTCCTTTGGGAGGGATATTTTCTGGCTTAAAGGCCTCTACCTCCCAGTATAATTTATTAGTAGGTTGTGATATGCCTTTTATAGAGGTAAAATTACTACAGTATATGATAGAAAATATAAATACTTATGATATGGTTATTCCTTGCCATGGTAAGGGATTAATTGAGCCTTTATGTGCAATTTACAGTAAAAGTTGTTTAGAGGTTATAGAGAGAAACATAAAAGCTGGAGTGTTATCAGTTAGAGAAATATTTCCCCACTTAAAAGTTAAATTTATTAAAGAGGAAGAGATAAAAAGATTTGATGCGGGACTTTATTCTTTTTTTAATATTAACTTTAAAGGCGATTTTACTAAGGCAGAAGAATTAATAAAAATGAGGAGAATAAAATAATTGTCTAGAGAAGCAAAAGGGATAATGGTAAATATAATTCGAATTAAAGAGAATAAAAAAGAAAATATTTTAGATTTAGTAGCCAGAGAAACTACTTTTACCATCTTATTAAACCAAAAAAAATTAGTTACTTTAAATTGCACTCCCGAGAAATATAAATATTTGGGCCTGGGTTTTCTCTATACCTCAGGTATTTTACGAAAAAAAGAAGATATTGTATCTTTAGAGATAAATAAAAAACAAGGTCTGATGGATATAAGGATGGAAGGTACCTCTTTATTACCAAAAGATATTAGCAGTAATAATTTATGGTTAGGAATTTGCCAGCAAGCAGAAGGAGAGGGCAATCCATTTTCATTTATCGATACTTCTTTAAAAATTAATCCTGGTTTGGTTTACTCTCTTATTTCTGAAATGCAAGAAAGAGCGGATTTTTTTAAATTGACCGGAGGAGTACACAGCTGCGCTTTAGCTGATAAAAATGGGTCTATAATATTATTTAGTGAAGATATTAGTCGTTATAATACTATTGACAAAATATTAGGAGAGGCTTTTGTCCATGATATCTCTACAGAAGATAAAATAATTTTAACCTCTTGTCGAATAACTTCTGGAATTTTACGGAAGATTATTACTGGGAAAGTACCGCTGATTATTTCCAGAGCTGCTCCTACAGATCGTACTATCGAGTTAGCCAAAAGAGCAGGTGTAACTTTGGTAGGATTTGTCCGTGGAGAGAGAATGAATATTTATAGTCATCCCCAGCGAATAGGAATTTAAATTTTACTTTAATAAGGAGCAAAACAAATTATGCCAGAGGAAGAAATAATTGTCGCTATCGACCCTGGTACCAAAAAGTGTGGCTATGCAGTAGTGGATTCTAATTTAAATGTTTTACAAAGAGAAGTTACTTTAGCAGAGAGAATAATAAATAGGATTAA
>NZ_PFKO01000053.1:0-2255 GCF_002784285.1 Candidatus Infernicultor aquiphilus | reverse complement strand
AATCTGCCAATCTACCAATTGACCAATTCTCCAATTTACCAATTACAATAGTTCACTATTTAACCAGCTAACCAGGTAACTAACTAAATTCACTAACGACTAATTAATTTTTTTATCATTAATTTCTCTAAAAGTATAAAATTCAAGTATATCTTTTAATTTAATATCATTAAATTTTTCTATACCAATTCCACATTCAAAACCAGCATTAACTTCTCTTGCATCTTCTTTAAATCTTTTTAAAGAAGCAGCTTTACCTTCATATATTAATTTTCCGTCTCTTATCACTCTTATGTTATCATTTTTTGAGATTTTTCCGTTTAGTACATAACTTCCTGCAATAGTACCAACTTTGGGTATTTTATATATTTCTCTAATTTCAGCTTGTCCACAGACATACTCTTCAATTTTCGGTTTTAAATAACCTTTTAGGGCAGCTTTAATTTCATCTATTAAATCATATATAATTTTATATAATCTAATATTTACTTTTTCAGATTTAGCAATTTTTTGAATATTTAAATCAGGGCGAATATTAAAGCCAATTATTATTGCATCAGAAGCAGAAGCTAACATAACATCCGTTTCAGTAATATTTCCGACACCCGCATGAATTATATCAATTTTTACCGTTTCATTCTCAATTTTTAATTTTTTTATAGCTTCTTGTAAAGCATCCAATGAACCTTGAAAGTCTGTCTTTAAAATAAGCTTTAATTTATCCAGGTTACCTTCTTTTATCTCTAAAAATAAATTATCTAAAGAGACTTTTGATGATTTTTCTATAATTTTATTTCTTTCCTCATCCTCTCTTTCATTGATTATGATTTTAGCTAATTTATCATCGGGTACTACTTGAAAGTAATCACCTGCTTGAGGCATTTTATAAAAACCTACCACTTCAACTGGACTTGAAGGTCCTGCCTCTTTAATATTTTTTCCTTTATCATTAGTAAGGCTTCTAATTTTACCGTACGATAATCCGGTAATAAAATAATTACCAACTTTTAATGATCCATCTTGAACTAATACCGAACCGATAATTCCTCTTTTTTTATCTAATTTTGTTTCTAGTATAATACCTTTCGCAGGGGTATTAGGATTTGCTTTTAATTCTAACATTTCCGCTTGTAAAGAAATTGCTTCTAATAATTTTTTAATGCCCTTGTTTTGAAGGGCAGATATTTCTACCATCAAGGTGTCTCCGCCCCATTCTTCTGAAACTAAACCATATTTTGAAAGATCTTTCTTTAATTTTTCAATATTAGTATTAGATTTGTCTATTTTGTTAATTGCTACAATAATGGGGACATTCGCAGCTTTTGCATGATTAATTGCTTCAATAGTTTGAGGCATTACCCCATCATCTGCAGCAACAACTAAAACTGCAATATCTGTTGCTTTTACACCTCTTGCTCTCATGGTAGTAAATGCTTCATGACCAGGCGTATCAATGAAAACAATTTTTTTATTATCTATTTTGATTTGGTATGCACCAATCCGTTGAGTAATTCCCCCTACCTCTTCTTTAGTAACATTAGTCTTTCGTATTGAGTCAAGAAGGGTAGTTTTACCATGATCGACATGTCCAATTATAGTAATAATTGGAGGTTTGGAAATTGATTTTACAATCTCATCCTTTTTTTGAAAATTAATACTATTTTTTATTTTGACCGAAAATTTTATTTTGTATCCGTATTCCTTAACCAGGTGTTGTAAAATATTTACAGGAATTTCTTTATCAATTGAAGTTATTGTTCCAAACTGCATAATCTTTTGTAAAATTTCTGATAATGAAATTTTAAGTTGTGAAGAAAGTTCTTTTAAATTTGGCAATTTATTAATTTCTAAAACCTTGAGTGGTGGTTTATTTTCTGTCCCCTTTTTTTTCTTATCCATAGTAATCACTTCTTTTATTAACTCTACGGTATCCTTATCTAAAGTACTCATATGATTTTTAACCTTAATTCCTTCTTTATTTAAAAACCATATTAGTTCTTTGGTTGGTATTTTTAAATCTTCAGCTAGTTCATAAACTCTCATTTTCACACCTATCACCTCCGCTATGACTTATATATATCTTTGATATATCCAAATACAATTATTATTTATTTATAATGTATTTTAAGTATCAGCTTCATCTTGTAATTTATAAATAATTATTAAAAAGATATTTCTTTATTTAAAATTTTAAAATGTATTTTTTAAATAGTCTTCTCAATTCATCAAGTATTGGTAAGGGAATATCTTGTTTT
>NZ_PFKO01000064.1:0-2248 GCF_002784285.1 Candidatus Infernicultor aquiphilus | reverse complement strand
CACCTACTGGAGGTGACCCGGAGGCCAGAAAATTTTCCAACTCCCTCGGAGGCTGCCAATCATCCTGAACCTTCTGGTACCAGTATCCTGTAACCCAAGCCTGTTTAGGCCAATCTGCTGGTTTTGACACTACATATGAACTATAAGCAGCAAGTATCGGAATTTGTTGTTTCTCTATTCTTCGAAAGATAGGACCCCTAGCGCAAGTTTACTACGAAGGCAGCTTAAAAGTGGCCAACAGCCAGAAATGACAACAAAAAATCCGCTCTCAGATGTAGTCACTGAAACTTATTTTAGGCCGAAGATTCTCATCTGATATTTCAAGAATTCTTGCTAGTTTTTTCAATGGCCGTGGTATTTGTTCAAGCTGATATTTTACACTCCGACCCTTCTTCTTAATGCGGCAAGCGAGCCTGATGCTTTTGAGATCCTCCATAAAATTATTTATATTTTTCTTATAAGCATTTACCCTTCTTGCTTTGGTGTAGGCTGCAATCATTAATAGATAACCAATAAGACACATTAGGACGTGGGCCTCTATCTTTTGATCGGTCCAGTGATATTGCGGACGAACAGCCAAATGATAAGGGTTCTTTAGATTTTTGAAAACATATTCAACTTTTGATTGTCCCCTGTAGGCAAGTATGATTTCTTCATTGCTCCATTCATGGCGATTGGTTACCAATATTCTACGTCCTAACCTCTCTTCCTTTAACTTCTCAAAGGCGGCCTCATCAACGAAATAGCTATAACTGTAGCTGCCGTCAGAAAACCCCATGATTTCGTACTTTAGTATGTCCTGGATAAATTGACCCTGGACAATTTTATCTAACCGCTTTTCAATATCTCTCCTGGCAATCTTTTTCCGCTTCTTGGGGTTTTCAAGCTGTTGCTTAAATTTGTCCAACAGCTTATATTTTTTCTTAAGACTCTGATATATCCCATGTATTTGCCCCTGCTTTAATTGCTCTGAAATAATTACTACACAGGTACGCTCTTTTCCCCAAATTTGTTTCCTTCGCCGAAATACTAAAATCTCTTCGTCTCTGACTTTGATGGTAGTAAATTCTCTATTTGCTTCCTCTATTAGATCCTGGAAATAGGAAGGCACCAAACTGCCAACATAATAAAGACCTTCTTCACTATCCAGTTTCCGAAAATTGTCTTTTGAGTTATTTCCCTTATCAAAGAGCACGGTAATATCAGTAAGCTCCTTAGATATACTTTTTAGGCGATTTAGAAGGGTCGGAAATACCTCCTTAAAAACGGTGATATCGTTTTTGTTTCCTCGATAGGTCTTATGAAAAAGCGGAAATTGATCCTCCCTGGATACCATTAAGGCGACTCCAATCTGACGAAGATCCGCTCTCTTCTGTTTGTTCTTGCCTCTTTGAGGTATATCACAACACTTGTTTTGGGAATCAATAAAGGTGAAGAAATTGCTTGTATCGTAAAATAGGCAGTCTAATTTAATTTTGTATTTATCCATCAGGCTCTTCACCATCTCTTCCTCAATCTTGGGAATGCTCTCTGCTGGTAGAAAATCCATCTGGTCCCAGAAATGCTGTGAATCAAGAGACTTGAACGAAGATTTCAAACAATATTCAAGAGTAGTAGTTCTACACCAGTTATACCATCCCAATTTGCTTGTTGGCCGGCAGGCTCGACCGATGGCTCCTAAAAGAAAGGTTCCACCAACCGTCAGACCATCTCGGATAGGTTTTTCGTCTTTTCCGTTAGCAGGAATATGTCTATCTATTATCTCTACTATTCCTAATTCAATCGCCACATCGAGCAACACAGCCGTATCACCGTGCGAATAGGATTTTATGGTAAAATCATCCTCATCTCTGAGCCTTTTCAAAAGGCTTTCAGCCGTTCCCAAATACTCGATAGGAATATTCCTTGGTTTCCCATCGATTCTTCGGGATTCACAAATTGACCAGTACGTCCTGCCCCTTGATTTTCTAGATGATAAAAAAGCCATAAGAAGCACCTCCCGCTTAGCCCAGTGACTACTATATCATCCAACCAGTCATATGTCAAGCTATTACTGCATAAAAACAGCCTTTTTGTAACATTTTATACTTCTATTTTGATGTCACTGTCCAGTGACTACACTAATCTTATGGCAAGGAGCTTGTAAGTGGTTGATTTTACTGGCTTTTTGTTGCACATTTCAAAATATATTGCGCCTATTTAGTAAACTTGCGCTAGAGGTTGAATAGCACCGCTATAATTCTCAGAA
>NZ_PFKO01000052.1:0-2233 GCF_002784285.1 Candidatus Infernicultor aquiphilus | reverse complement strand
GGACCAGAAAGATCTGTGAAGAAGATAGCATTAAACCAATCTACTTAAGACCGAGTATCTCCTTGGGTGATGCCACTCAGAAGGGGAGAGTATCAGAATACTGAGGCCCTCTTAAAAGAGGCCGATAAGAGGAGATGTATCAGGATAAAAATAAGAACCAGGTGAAGGAGACGTTTAAGTGACACGTTTTTTAGTTGATAAATAAATTACTTAATTATATGATTGATTCATTGCTCCATCGAATTATATCTAGAAAATTAAACACTATGATTATTTCCTAAAAATTAACTATTTAATACAACATATTTTACCTAAGCAGCAAATTTAATTTGGTTTTTAATCTTTATCTATGGAGGAAGTAAAATGACAAGATATAGATGTCCAAAATGTAAAATGGAGTATAATACTCCGGGAAAATGCGATATGTGCAAGGTAACTCTTGAAAAGATAGAAGAGAAGGAAACACATATACATAATATGCATCATGAAAAGCATGAACCTCAAGAACATAATCATAAATCTCAAAAAGATGAAAGTCATCAAGAGCATGAAAAACACATACCTTCTGACCATGAAGAGCACAAAGAGCACACGAATCATGACCATGACGAGTATCCTGAGCATAAAGAGCATATACATCATGATCATGCTGATCATCACCAACAAATGGTGGGTGATTTCAAAAAAAGATTTATAATATCAGTTTTAGTCACCATACCCATTCTTTTGCTGTCTCCCTTAATACAACAGTTATTTAATTTTAGGTTGGGTTTTCCTGGAGAAAAATATGTTCTGTTTGTTCTTTCCAGTTTTATATTTTTCTACGGCGGTCAGCCCTTTCTAAAGGGTTTTTTTGATGAGTCCAAGAAGAAACAGCCAGGAATGATGACCCTTATCGCCTTAGCCACATCAGTAGCCTATTTTTATAGTTCAGCTGTGGTTTTTGGTCTTAAAGGAGAGTTCTTTTTCTGGGAGCTTGCTACTTTGATAGATGTGATGCTTCTGGGTCACTGGTTTGAGATGAAATCTGTTTTAGGGGCCTCCAAGGCACTGGAAAAGCTGGCCCAATTAATGCCGGACACAGCCCACTTAATTAAAGGAAGCGAAGTAAAAGAAGTCAAAATTTCTGCATTAAAAAAGGGGGATAAAATCTTAATCAAAGCAGGTGAAAAAATACCTGCCGACGGTTTAGTTGTCAAAGGTAGTAGTTATATTGATGAATCAATGTTGACCGGAGAATCAAAGCCGGTACATAAAAAGCTGGAAGACAAAGTTATCGGCGGTTCGGTAAATGGAGATGCAGTTTTAGAAGTAAAGGTTGAAGGAACGGGAGAAGAATCGTATTTAAACAAGGTCATTAATCTGGTAAAAGAAGCGCAGTCATCCAAATCAAAAACTCAGAAGTTTGCGGATAAAGCAGCAAACTGGCTCACTATTATTGCGGTGACTACCGGAGCAGCAACACTCATTTACTGGTTTATTTATGGGCCCGACCTTGCATTTGCTATTGAAAGAATGGCTACGGTAATGGTTATTGCCTGCCCCCATGCTTTAGGTTTAGCCATACCTTTGGTCACTGCAGTTTCAACTACTTTGTCGGCAAAAAACGGTCTTTTGATAAGAAATAGAACTGCATTTGAAAATTCCAGAAAGATAACCACTGTGGTGTTTGATAAAACAGGTACCCTTACCGAAGGTAAGTTCGGAGTAAGCCTGGTTACGGTTACAGACAAAAGTTATGATGAAAAAAAGATTATTCAGTTGGCGGCCTCACTTGAAAAAAATTCTGAACACCCCATTGCCAAGGGAATTATAAGCAGAGCTGAAGAACTCAAAGTTAAGACCCTGCCGGTATCAGACTTTGAGGTAATAAAAGGACAAGGGGTAAAGGGAAAAATAGAAGAGAAAAACATTGCCTTGGTTAGCCAGAGTTATGTGAGAGAAAACAATTTTGAGATTCTAAAAGAGATTAAAGTTGATGAAACTGGAACATTAGTCTATGTTCTATTGGATAACCGAATAATTGGAGTTATCATTCTTGCTGATAATATTAGAGAGGAATCCTATGAAGCAATACAGCAACTAAAAAAATTGGGTATAAAGTGCTGGATGCTTACCGGAGACAATAAAAGAATCGCCGAAGAAGTTTCAAATAAGTTATATCTTGATGGTTATTTTGCAGAAGTACTGCCACATGAAAAGCTGGAAAAAATAAAAGAGCTACAGAATAACG
>NZ_PFKO01000259.1:0-2214 GCF_002784285.1 Candidatus Infernicultor aquiphilus | reverse complement strand
GTCAAGTAACATTCTGAGATTTTAAAAGAGACAATAGTCTCCCTTATTAGTAAAAACAGCAAGTTTTTACATAACCTTAGTTATTATACCACTGCTCTTTGAAAACTGAATAATCTTTCTCCTTCATAGGGAGAGAAAAGGGTAACAAGCCCCTTCTCAAAAGTGTCCATAAGGGATACACCACGGCATAATACGAGTTTAATCCATCCCTGGTGAGGAGGGACAGGGACTCTACTTACCTTTCGTATTTCATATGGACAAGAAGGGTATTCATTACCTCCTTGAGGGTTCTGCCCCGAAGGCTTCCGAGGGTTATCCCTAAAAAAAATGTCGATATCCCTTCTCGCCCTGAATCTAGAGGAGATAAACAAGTTTCCAAGATAAGTAGAGTTCTCATCCTTTAACTTCGGATAAATTTATCGCATATTCTTTCTCCAGTTTTTGCTTAATTTTTTCTAAGTAATTACTCTGAGGAAGGATCTTCTCTGAAGAGAAAGCCCTTAACTTCTTCAGTATTTCTCCATAGACTTAAGAGGTAATAATTGCCTGGATCTTGCACCAGGGTGTTAAAGGAATGAGGGTGGTAAAGTGATTCATGCTTCATTAAGGCAAAGGCCAGTCTAGCAAATTTATTACCGGTAGCGGTTCTGGCTATTCCACATCTTCCTTTCTTCTCCTCTACTTTCCGCGAGTAATAAGCATTAAAGTCTGGGCACCAGGTATTTAAGGATAGTCCTGCTTGATTTAGAACGGTGCGCAGGAACTTATTACCTTTCTTAGAAATGGGTAAATTCTGGGGGTCATGCTCACCGGTCTGATCCTTCTTAGAACAGGTACCCGCTAGGGAGATGATCTGGTTGGCATAAGCAAAACGAGAGATATCTCCTATCTCGGCAGTAACCTCTGCGGCATAGGTTACCGAGATGCCTGGCACAGAGAGAAGATAGGTCCCTGGAGTCTGAACCAGAAGATAAGCAATCTCCTTCTCTAAATGGAAGATTATCTCTTCATAAAGTCGATAAGCTTGGAGATGGGATCTTAGAGCCAGTATATCCATAGTCTGTTCGTAAGGACTACGGGTAAGGGCAACTTTAGCTGCCGAGATAATCTTTCTGGCTGTTTTCTCGCCCAGTTTAGTAGTACCTTTCTTAAGGAAGCGAGTTAACCTTTTCTCTCCCAGACGAAGAATCATCTGGGGAGTAGGGTAATGCTCTAAAACTGATAGAGAAGCCTTACCCCATCTATCAGAGAAGATGGTATCCTCCTTATCCCAGAGCCCGGGGAAAAGATTGTCTAAAAGTCCGGTGATGATATTCTTGGAAGAGGTTCTTCTATTTACAAACTTTCTTCTGGTTCTGGTAGCTCTCTGAAGGTTGTAGTAGACCCCTTCAGGTACTGTAGAAGAAGAAAATTTTCTGGAAATAAGGGACTTAGCAATAGAGCCCAGATCTATCTTATCAGTCTTAGAGCTCTTGTTGAGTCTTTCCTTCCAGGAGTCAAAGGGGTTGATTACCGCCACCTCGTAACCCAGACTTTTCAAGTGAAGAGTTAAGTTCTGATGGTAATGTCCGGTGGCTTCAAGCCCGATAAAGATTTTCTTGGCCTTAGCGTTTCGGGCCGCTTCGGTAATTTTGGAGATAAAGAATTTAACCCCATGGGCATTATTAGAAAATTCAAAGGCTGGGGTAAGAATATCTCCAAAGAAGTTAACCGCACAGGCTTTATGATTATACTTGGCAACATCAATGGGTGCATAGAGAAGCTCTCCAGGACTATACTTACCTAAAACTTCTCTAAGTTGTGAACTGTTCCTTGCTGGATAGATACTTTTAATCTTCATGATAATTTACTCCTTATATTTTAATTTTTTGAAAAACAAGGGCCAAAAGAAAGATTATTCAGGGGGTGAACGGATACTTTGTGTGAAAGACATAGTAATATTATAAAAGAACAAAACAAAATTGAAAAGGAGGTGAATAAGGTATGATGATAGAGAGTATGCCTGCCTGTCCGGTAGGTTATCCACAATTTTCTGTGGATGGTAAAAGAATAAAGAACCAAAGAAGAAACCACTACTATTACTAATATCACTTCTTTTACTCCTCTCTATTTTAATATACCGTCTAATTATGATAAAGAAAAAAGTTTGGTTGGTAGGTTTATATTTAGTTACTCTCACTTTATTCTTATTTTCAGCAAATATTACTTTAGCAA
>NZ_PFKO01000021.1:0-10502 GCF_002784285.1 Candidatus Infernicultor aquiphilus | reverse complement strand
ACCAAATAAGGAAAACACCTAGAAATAAAAATGGTATAATAAATATAAGAAAAACTGTTATATTATAATTTATAATTTTCAGTGAAGGAGAGAGAATGAGAAAAATTGACCGAGAAGAGATTTTAACCCATAATCCCGTAAAAATTATATTTTTGTTGAGCTTACCCTTAATGATTTCTCAATTTTTACAAGCTTTATACTATATGGCAGATACTTTTTGGTTAGGGCATCTACCTATTACCGAAAGTGGAGACGCAGTAGCGGGAGTACAAATTACCTGGCCTATCATTTGGTTTTTTATTGCTTTTTCCTTTGGATTTGGTATTGCTGGTATAGCTCTTATTTCTCAATATATTGGATCAGGAGAAGATAATGATGCCAACCTGGTAGCTAATCAGATGCTTTCTCTTTCGGCTATTTTTGGATTAGTAATTGCCATTTTCGGTTTTTTTATTACCCCTTATCTCATCCCTCTTATTACTATAGCAACCTCAGTAGCCAGGACAGCAAATGCTTACATGAAATTAATCTTTTTTGGAATGCCTTTCATATTTATTACTTTCGCCTTTCAAGGTATTCTTTCTGCAAAAGGAGACACGGTAACCCCTATGTATATAAACCTCATCACGGTAATTCTAAATATTATCCTGGATCCCTTTATGATTTTCGGGTGGTGGGGGTTACCCCGTATGAAAGTAGTTGGAGCAGCTTTAGCTACGATTATTTGTCAAGGCCTGGCTGCTTTTATTTCTATCTATCTCCTATTTAAGGGAACCAAAGGAATAAAGATATATTTTGATAAATTGATTCTAAAACAAAAATGGATCAAAAAAATTATTAAAATAGGTCTACCGGCAGCTATAGGACACTCTACTACCGCCTTAGGATTTGTAATAATGATGGCTATAATTGGAAGGGTACATAATTCCAATACCGTTTTAGCTGCCTATGGTATAGGTGATAAATTAATTAGCGTAATCTTTATTGTCATTGATAGCTTAGGAATGGGTATTATGACCCTAATTGGCCAGAATTTGGGTGCAAAACTTACCAATAGAGTAAAAGAAATTGCTAAAAAGGGTCTTCAGATAGTAGTTCTGGTTTCTCTTTTAGAGTCAGCTTTAGTTTTTATATTAAGAATTATATTATTTAAAGTATTCATCCCCAACCGACCTGATATAGTTACCGAAGGAACTCAATTCCTCACTATTTTTATCTGGGGTATTCCTTTTTTTGCTTTAGCTGGTGTAATTATGTCCTTATTTAGAGGTTCGGGACATACTCTTCAGCCTATGATTATTGATATTTCTAGGCTCTGGATAATAAGAATTCCCCTCGCTTATCTTCTTAGTCTGAAACTTGGATCTACTGGTATATGGTGGGGAATAACCTTAAGTAATGTTATTGCTGCCCTTATCGCTCTTTTCTTTTACTTCCAGGGAGAATGGAAGAAGCAAGTTATTCATGAACACAAGGAGACTCTTAAACCTGCTCCTTTTTTAACTTAGTAATAAAAGATACTGTATGGCCTTCCATTAAAACTTTAATTAAAAGGATAGGGGCTAACACCAAGACCTTAATCAAATATCGTAAGGTCTTAGCAGAGTACGACTTAATTAAAAAATAATAAGAAAGAAATTCCCTTGTAAAAAATACTATTTTTTCTTTGATTTACGCCGATAAATACCCCAGGCAATACCCCAACAGATTATAGTGCTTATTGGTGTAAAGGTACAATGAGCATAATAACCTAAATAACATAGCTTACTTGCCGAAGTAGGAATTAGGGTAGATATCCCTGCTAATATTGCAATTATAATAACAATCTTATACCACTTCATCTCACTTTTCCTCCTTTCTGTTTATTAATAAACTCATTTATATCTAAGTTTTAATCCTTATTTGGTTAGAATTTTTTTTCGCTCGAGTATTATCTTTCTTCAAAAATACATCCAAGCTCTTTAAGCTTCTCTTCAGTTCTTGTTAAATTCTTTTCTTTAACCAAAATATGATCTGTAGAATAAGCGGAAACAACAAAGATTGATATATTCTCATCTGCAAGCATTTTAGAAACTTTTGCCAGGAATCCAACTAACCCAAATGGTAAAACCATATCAAAGGTTAATATTTTCCAATCTTTTTCAATTTCTATTACATCCTCGTCATTATATTTAGATTGCTCAATAATCACCGTTGTTTCGTTCTTGTCGATTATATTTGCAAACGCATTGGGATAAACTTTCTTTGATTTAATTATTGCAAAGGTTTCTTCCCAGATATATACTTTGCCATTTTTAAAATAATTTTCTAAATGCATAATTAACTTGAAAATCTCCCCACATATAATAAATATGCAAAATGCCTTACGAAAAGAGGAACTAACTGCTTTTCAAAAAACAACTCTCGTATTTTATATATTATTTTACTTAAACATAATTTATGCGAATTTGAAGAACTCATTTCTCTATTGCACCTTCGTACCGAAGGCTTTAAGGATATTTATCATTTTCATGATATATGATATATCAATTTATCCAATATTACCCCTCGATTTCTTTCGGTGGTAATAAAATCTAATAAGCTAAGTAATAAATAGTCTCTCTGATTAGCCAGAATTGGTTGCACCCATAATTTATATAAAAATTCAGTTGTCACAATCAATGCAAAACTTTCATTAGAAGATTTTTTAAGTATCTGTAAAACAGTTGTGTATGGTTGTGAAGGCACCCCCATTTCGCTTGTTCAGCCGCTTCAATTAAAACATCTGAATCAATGCTTATATAATGATAATTAGAACTAACCAATTTAATAGCCATTTTATTATATTTGCTTTTTTCAAGAACTTTAATACTTAAGCAATGCATCAATAAAACCTGAGTTCATACTCCATCAACATTAAATTCTGTTTTTGCAAAAGAACGCAATCGTTCATCATTAGAGTAAAGTAAATTTCCAGGCTCACTTGCAATTAGTATTGTATCAATGAATGACGGGCCAAACATTCCATCGAGTTGTTGTTTCCTATCTCTCTTCATATCCAAAGCTGCTTTACATGGAATAATTTCACAATTATTTTCAATCCAATGCATGATACTTTCTAAATATTCAATACTATGTTTAACCTCTTCAGCGCTAATTTCTTGCCTTACAAATTTATCTCCCTCTTTCCCAATTGTCATGAATCCTTTTGATTGAATTCCTTTTCGGTCATTTATAGTATATTGAAGGAGGTCTATGGTTGATTGCGCAATACCCAATTTCCCAAAAGCTTTGATAATTGCATCTTCAGCATTAGTGCCATGCAATGTCATCAGTGAAATTATATCAATAATTAGTTTAGGATTGTTATTAAGTAATAAAAATGCATGATTTCTTTCCTCAACATTGCCAAGGCAACATCTTATGCCTAAATCAGATTTGCTTATTAAGCCACCCAAAACATCAAAAACATTCCGCCCAATAAGATTAGCGAGAGCTCCAACTGTAAGATTCCCTTCTTTATAGAATTGCTCACCCTTTAGACGTGTCTCATTTTGTCTAGCTACTTCATCCAAGATTGTTTGAAAACCCTCGGGTAGCTTATCTTTCTTTTCAGGCTTTTCTATTCTCACTCCATAAAGGCCGGGAGTATCTGGAAACAATTTTTCAATCAAAGAAAGACTTTCATGAAGTGCATACACATATTTACTTTTGATTTCTACTGCTTCCCCAAACTCTTTTGATAGAGGGCTTTCTTTTATTAAAATTTTGTCTCCAACTGATTTCTCTAATAGCTTTTGAGCAAGGGAATGATCTAAATTAATTTCTCTACGCTGTATGTCAGCATCTTTTCGGTCTTCTATAATATACCAATCCCGTTGACCTGAGTTATCTCTGATACAAACCGCTGTATTAACATCAACTTCAGAAACGTTTAGCCACTCATCAACATCTCTTTCTCGCTGAAAGAAACACCCAATATACTTCAAGTGAGCATT
This sequence comes from Candidatus Infernicultor aquiphilus, assembly GCF_002784285.1. Lineage (NCBI taxonomy): Bacteria > Pseudomonadati > Atribacterota > Candidatus Phoenicimicrobiia > Candidatus Pheonicimicrobiales > Candidatus Phoenicimicrobiaceae > Candidatus Infernicultor > Candidatus Infernicultor aquiphilus. The sequence goes on along the minus strand of NZ_PFKO01000021.1, from coordinate 6,525 downwards.
CCCGTTATTGAAAAATTTTCTTCTAGTTTCATACATTATTTCAAATGATTTCTTAACTAGTTTTCTGGCTGCATATAAATGGGCGAGTTGAAAAACAGAATCTAATGACAAGAAACTTATATCAATTGGGAATTCTAAGAACTTATCCAATTCTTCGAAATCGTTAGAACGAAAGCTTACTACTGCTAAACGTAATTTTATTCCAATATCATAATGAACTGTGATAGTTTTGGTTAAAAAGATTTAGCCTTCTCGACTTCATCTCTTACTTCTTTCTCAGCCAGCGATTTATTAGTATAGTTATCTTTTCCTTTACATTGCACACCTGCCCATGAATCCTCTTGATTTGGCCTTCCACAAATATCAACAGCATGTTGTGGTTGTCCCCATCTTCAATTTTTTTGCGTATTTGAGTCCTTCCAAATTGATCGCCATAAATCACAACAGAGAGTTTCAAAATCTTGCCAATTGGCAGGCGGTGGTATTTGTAAGCCAGAAAATAATGGTATATTAGTTTTCCTCTTTCATTCTCCATTGGGGTCTATAATTATTGACAAATTATATTTAATTCTTCTAACTAAGTTTTGCAAGCTAGCATTATTAAGTATTTTTTTTAATTTTTTTCTTCCCACATTGTTGGTGTCATACTCCAACACTTAGTTTATTTAAATTGCTTTAAAAACTTCTTTTTTTCATTTTTGAAGTATTTCTCATCTTCTCTACTCTTGCTGACTCTTGCTTGCTAAATTAAATAATAAATAAAACTGTTCAGTTGTCAATATTTGCCCCTTTAACTCTTTAATTTTTATCTTAATTCTGTTGTAATCTTTTAATTTCTTCCTTTAATTCTTCAATTACTTCAGGGTTATGTATAATTTTCTTTTTTCCTTCCTTCACTGAAATGATATAAAATACTTTCCCTCCATACTTATCAGTAAATTTTTTATGTGTTCTTTTTTGAAATTCTAATTCATTTTGATAAAAATTTCGACTTATATTTATAATCAAATTCCATATCTCCATCCACTAAACCACTTCTAATCAAATGAGCATTTAAAAAAGTTTTATTACTTAAATAGAGATAGCAAAGCAAATTATTTTCTTCGTCATATTTTATAGTATCAAACTTTATAAATACTTTTTGCCCTAGAGCTTTTTCTTTTAAGAATTGTATAGCTCCTCCATTTTTTCCTGGTCTTTCTTTTATTCCTAATAATCTAATTTTTAATCCATTATTTAAAATTAAGATTTGGGGAGAAATTATTTCTTTCACGGTATAATATGTCTCTCTCTTAGAACAAGAATTATCTATTTTAGAACCAAAACTTAATTTTCGCGGGTCAATTTTCTTATCAAATTTTATTGGGTCCTGGAAAATATAAGGCAATTTTTTTATCTCTTCCTTAAAGTCAGTATTTATATTTTCCTGCTTGATTATTTCAAATGTCTCATCTTGAAAAATAGTGCTTTGTCTTAATCCAAGCTTTTCTTTTATGATTGGTAAAAAATATTCATTTATTTCATATCCAATAGAATTTCTATGAAGATTTTTTGCTACTAAAGATGTGGTTCCGCTCCCCAAGAAGGGGTCAAGCACTTTATCACCCACAAAGCTGAACATCTTAATAAGACGTTTTGGTAATTCTTCTGGAAACATCGCCAAATGTTTATCCTGTTTTTCACCAGGGAAGTTCCAATGCCCGGTAAAATATTTATTCCACTCTTCTTGTGATAATTTTGATTTTTCTTTCATCTCTTTGTTTATTTTCGGAGCATTCCCATATTTTTTAAAAATTAGAATAAATTCATAATCAATTTTAAGAATTCCATTTCTAGGATAGGGAAAAGATCCCATTACTGTTGCTCCACCAGTAGTATTGCAAGTAGTAACTTTTTGCCAGATAATCGCTCCCATATAGTCAAAGTCTATACTTTCACAAAACTTAATTATCTCTGTCCTTATCGGAATAACTTTATATCTTCCATAATAGACTGAACGTGCAAACTGATCGCCAATATTAATACATAAACGACAGCCATTGTGTAAAACCCTATAGCATTCATTCCAGACTAAATTGAGATTGTTAATATACTCTTCATAATTGTCATTAAAACCAATTTGCTTGCCATTGCCATAATCTTTTAATTGCCAATATGGAGGAGAGGTAATAGTAAGATGCACGGATTCATTAGGTACTTCTTTCATATATCTCGAATCGCCAATAATTATCTTATGAATAGTTTTCATATAGTTATTCCCTTCAAATATATTATGTATTTATTATACCCTACTCTAATTTATTTTAATAGATTCCTAATATTTAATCTATGTTTTTTCTATATTTGTTTTTTCTATATTAATTCTATAAAACAAATAAAAAACCTCTTTTATGTATCTTTCGGGGTCATGTCTTTCGGGGTCATGTCTCAAGATTTGAAATATTATTTAATTGGGGACACATCCCATTTTTATAATCAAGCATCTTTGCAAAATTACAATATGTAAAAATCGTGAGCCTTATCGTGAACATAATCATGAACATTATAACATTATATAATGAAGAGCTCTCCCCTTGCCTTGAGACTTCAATACCTGCAATTCAATAAGTTTATTTATTTCATCTAAGGCAGCCCGATTAGAGAGCTTAAACATTTTTTATTTCCTTTTTATTCTCATATTCCTTATTTTTATAGAAATATATCCCACTTTTTATAACAAATCAAAATCCGTTTTTTATTAGAAGTTTTTACTTTCTTTAATTTTATATAAAAATAAAATTTAAATTAATAATCACTGTTTTTGTTCACTTATCTGTTTATCAACTTCTTTTAAATAATTTACATAAGCTGAGCCTAATTCAGTGATAGATAAAGTATCCTCTTCTTCCCAAACAAATTCCAAATCAAGTAGGGCATTTAAGATAGCCTCTCGTTCCTTGGAATCAGATATTTTTGATTTCCATATATCATCAAATTCTTCTCGGTTTACCAATTTAGACTTGTAAAGCCAAAATAAAACATATTTTGCATATAAGACCAGATAGGAATCAGCATAAAGAAAACGCCATTTAATATTTTCCTCCTGCAGTTTTCGAATATATTTAGCTTCCCTTTCTTCTGTTAAAATTTTAGAATCTGTATCCTGACTTTCTTTCTTTAATATACTTTCCCAGTTAGAATTATAATTAGAAATCAAACTACTAATATTAAAGTTAGAAATAGATTCAGAAAATAATAGCTGTTTTTGCCTTGACTGTTGAGAATCATGTCGCCCTAAATTTTTAGTAATAATAAATTCATTAAAAAACTTATAAATAGTCTTCTCGTATAAGAATATAATCAGAAATAGATACACCATTATCAAGGCCACCCAAGAATCGGTTATTTCTGCTAACGAGGGTTTAACTGGCCACCAGATTAATAAAAGAATACCACCTATCATAAGGAATAATCCAGATAAAACTGCAATGAAAATGATCCTACGCATACTTAAAACCTCTTTTCATCTTTAAATTAAATATAGATCACTTTTATAATCTCATCCTATTTAACTTTTAACCAGATGTTGAACTAATTGCTTTTTTCAAGGCAGCCCTTGCTAAGAGTCTGGTAGAATCAAGTATAGGTAAAGGAGAATTCTCTTGATTTACTAACAATGGTATTTCAGTACAGCCCAGGATAACTGCATCACACCCTTTATTTTTTAACTCATTAATGATTCCCTTAAAATAGACCAGCGCTTCTGAAGTAAAACGAGCATTAACTAATTCATCAAAAATTATCTGGTTAATTCTTTCCCTATCTTTTACTTCGGGAATTATATGCTCAATACCAACTGCAGTAATCTTAGAAGGGTAAACTGGACCCTCCATTAAATATCGTGTGCCTAAAACTCCCAGACATTTATATTCTTTGCGTTTTGCTTCAGCAACAACTTCCTGAGCAATATGCAGCCAGGGAATTGGTGAGATGGGCATGTCTTCCCAATAAAGCTGTTCCTTCCATACAGATGGTACGATAGCAAAGGGCTGCACCCTCTGCACTACAGGCAACTATTCCGATATGTTTAGAGTGCTTAGACATAATTTTCCCTCCCTTAATAAAAGAATTCTACAAAAAAGAAGAAATTCCTTTTTATTTTGAAAAAATATATATAAAATCTTGATTTTTAATAATAAATGATAAGAACCTTTCGTTTTTACTGTTTCAAGTTTCATACATATAAAAAACCAAAGACAATTAGAAATTGAGCAAAAATATAGGTTATCATTATAGACGCATAGCCTCTTGATAGTTTACCTTTAAAATTGCGAAAAGCTAATAATGAATCAGAAGCTATAAAGAAAATTGAACCTATAAAGGGTAACCAGAATGATAATCCTGTTAATACCCAAATCCGTGTAAAACTGGCAAAACTCATTATAAGAATAATATTTAGATAAACAATCACCAATACCTTCATAGAGTGAAGATAAGGATTGAGTTTTTTTAGAATAAATGCCCCATACCAGATATAGGGGAGTAAAAAAAAGTAAAACCATTCAGGTATAGCGGATAAAAAAGAAGTAGTCTGCAGGAAGGCCATAGTATAAAAAATATGTCCCATAAAAAAAGATAGTAACCCTGCTATGAAAAAAGTCTTTTTCTGAGACCATAATAAGAAAAAATCTCCCAAAAAACAGAAAATTAAAGCAAAAAATATCAGTATATTCAGGTTAGCCACACTTATTATATAAAAAAGAGCAAGCGTAGGAAGCAATAATGTTTTAGTAAAATACTTTAATTTAACCTTGTCATACTTTACGGCAAAAACATCTCCCACAGCAACAATAACAAAAAAAACCATTATTAATACTCTTAGAGCCATATTTTTTACTCCACTTAATTTATCTCTCTGATAGATGAAATATCATTTATTTATCTCTGGTTTGTTCTAAAATCCAATCGCTTATTATTTTTAAAACCTCCGGCGAAATCGTTTCTTCAATCTTGGCATATTCAGCAGGCACACCTGTTTGGGCAGTCTGAAAAAGATGATTAAGACCAGGTAATTCCTTAATGGTGAAATTCTCGTTACCCCCTGTCTGAAGGGCTTCTTTAATCGCACTAAGGTTTTCTTTAGGAGGAACTTGTAAATCTTTCTCTCCATTTATAGCTAACACTGGACAGTTTACCTTACTTAAGGTTGGTTGGGGATCATAAGTTAGAAAAAAACGAAACCAGGGAGATAATAAACTTTGTAGTTGAGCTTTAAGGTAATCTTCTGGGTTACCTATTTTACTTTTTTCTTCCTCACTTAAATCTTCCCAATAAGTCATAAATATTTGACGAATTTTTTCTTCCACAATTTTATTATCCTCTTCTTCTTTAATCACCGAAAATATTTTATTATTCAGCTGGAGATTTTTGGTAATGTCTTTCTCACTAATACCCATTTCTTTAGAAATTAATCCGGTTTGTAAATATAAAATTTCTTCTCCGGTTAATCCTGTCCCCGCCATTAATATAATGAATGCCACATCTGGTGATTTCACAGCCACCATAGGAGCAATAATGCCTCCTTCACTATGACCGATAAGACCAATCTTCCTTGGGTTTATCTCTTTTCTTGCTTTTAGATATTCTATCCCGGCTAACACATCAGAAGCAAAGTCTTCACTAGTAGCTTGGGAGAAGTCACCTGTTGATCCTCCCACTCCCCGATCATCTACCCTAAGAACAGCAATACCCTGACGAGTTAAATAATCCCCTAATACCAGAAAGGGGTGATGACCAAATACAGTTTCATTGCGATCTTGCGGACCAGAACCAGTAATTAATAAAACTACCGGAAAGCTACCTTCTTTAGAAGGCAAAGTAAGGGTTCCCGCAAGGGTAATTTTTGCTTCTTTATTTTCATATATTACTTCTTCTTCCAAGTAGGGGTAAGGTTTTTTCGGTTCTTGTGGTCTGAGGATTTCAATAGCTGTATTTACTCTTTTCACGATTAGCGGCAGAATTTGTCCAGATTGCTTCCATTGTCCTTCTATAGTTAAAAAATCACTACTTATCTTTCCTTCAAAAATACCTCCCAAAGAATTTATTTCCATATATAAATCATTATCTTTAACCATAACCTTTTCCACTGGTATATCAGTTACTCCCTGATCAGGGCTATCTAAAGTTGCAGTTAGAGTTCCATTTGGATTCTTAGAAATCTTACACACAATCCTAAGTTCTATTCCTGGAACTTTCAACCTGCCCTCCCAGATACCCTCGATACCAGAAGCAGCAGAAGTAACCTGCTGTTGAGCTAAAACTATAAAAAATGTACTTCCTATAATTATTAAAGTAAAACAAATCAAAACGATAAACAAAATTCTATAAATCTTTTTCATAACATTTTTCCTCTTTTTTATTTATAAAGGATGATTTTTTCAATAAATAGTCTTTCCGCTCTTATTTTCTCTAAATCTGAGAAAGAACATTCCGATTATGAGCTAAATGCCACATCAAGTACCATCATTACCGTAAAACCGATCATTG
>NZ_PFKO01000382.1:0-2304 GCF_002784285.1 Candidatus Infernicultor aquiphilus | reverse complement strand
GACAAAAAGAATATTTCTTTTGGAAAGCATGTGAAGTTGTGAAGCCTGCCCCCCTTGGAATCTTACGGGCTTATTAACCATGCTATAATTTAAATTAAAAATTCGAAACGTATCCAAAAAGGGGAACCAGATATTTATAGTCCTTTGCATTTTGCCGAAGGGCTTTTTTATTTAAAAAAAAGATTTATAAAAGATTTGTAGTATAATAAATATAGAAAAATTATATTATATTGAAATAAAGTACTTGAAAAATATACCAGGTTGAACGCATAAACAAAGTAGTCCGGCTATTTTAAGTTGTGCGAAAGTCAGGGGGCTGAACATCAGATATCCTGAAACGTTATGTGCAATGTAATATAATTAATATCTATATTTTAAGGAGGCATAAATGAAATTTTGTTGGGTAACTATCAATGTAAAGGACATGGAAAAATCATTGCATTTTTATCAAGAGATCATTGGTCTTAATATTAATAGGAGAATGAAGCCAAACTCTGATATGGAAATTATTTTTCTGGGATCTAGTGAAACACAAATAGAATTGATTTACAATACAAAAGTTGATGATATTGCTATTGGAAAAGATATTTCTCTGGGTTTTGTAGTTGATTCAATTGAACAAATTAGTGAGATATTGAAGAAAAAAAATATCCCAATACATTCAGGACCATTCCAACCAAATCCTTCTATTAAGTTTATATATATACTCGACCCAAATGGAATAAAAATTCAATTTATTGAAAATATAAAATAAAATATAATGGGGTCAAGTCTTGCAATATCACTTTTCATCTTCCTTCTCAATTTTTTTAATTGCTCTGCTCAGGGATTTACTTTTGCCGCGGCTGATGAGCGGCGAGATTGAGGTATAAAATTATGAAAAAGAATAAACAGATTGCTAAACAAAACAGTTTTACAGAATTTCTGCTCTACACTACGCCAAACGGTAAGGTGAAAGTGGAGATATTTTTGCGCGATGAAAATGTCTGGCTTACACAAGCAAAGATTGCTGAATTATTCGAGATAGATTGCTCCGTTATCACCAAATAACTAAAAAACATCTTTGAAAGTGGAGAATTGCAAGAAAATTCAGTTAGTTCCATTTTGGAACATACTGCCGATGATGGAAAAAAATATCAAACAAAGTTTTATAACCTTGATGCTATTATTTCCTTTAGCTATCGCGTCAATTTGATTGGGAACAGGTGACGGTTTTCCTAGCTCAATAAATTCGATAACTTTTTCAAACTTTTTTTAATGGATATGATAATCTAATCCCCCATTTTTCATATAAATAATTATATTTATATGACAGAAGGACTTGGTCTTTTGGTGCAAAGAAATACCTGGATTCCCGCTTGCGCGGGAATGACAGAGAAGGGCAAGGATGACAACGAGATTGCTTCCCCTGCTTTCGCAGGGGCAGGTTTACTTCGTTCCTCGCAATGACAAATAATCGCAATGACAGATAAGCCTTTATTTACAAGGGTTTTAGAACCCCTTCAGGGATGCCCTAAATATGCACGTAGAGTGCCTTTTTTTGCGTCTCAATTTTCGAAAAATTGGCAATTACGACCCCTATTTTTAGCCTATTTTTACCTCCCCAAAATCACGAAACCATTATAAATAACCACTTTCAGATTTTGAAGGGGTGATAATTTAGCTAAAAAAAGCCATTTTTGAGGGGTAAAACCATAGCTCGACTTAAAATAATGCGCCACAAGCGATATCTCGCATTCTGCCTCTTGAAACCCTTATAACATATAGGGTAGTGTAAAAATTACACTACCCCTCTACTTTAGAATCTACTAAAATAAGGACATATGAAATTGTTTTCAAGCTTCATTCCAATGACAGACATCTCTCCTGTTCTATTTTTTTAATAGAGCTTGTGCAGGGAAGGTCTGCTTCGCTTCTCGTAATTTTGTAATTTAATTTAAATAAAAAACTACAAATTACAAATTTATTTGACATTGATATAAAATATGATATAATTTTTTTCGTTTGAAAGCTATTAACAAAAAAACTGATAGCTTTTTCATTTTTTAATACCTCCTAAAAGACTCGCCCTGCAAATAACAAGGCGAGTCTTTTTTGTATCAGTACCCACAAATTTTCAAAATAGTTAATATTTTTTACCTCCTCTATATCCAAAGAGCTTTTTTCTTATCTTTAAATATAGAGAAGATTAGGTTATAATTAAAATAATTTCATTGTTTTAACTGAGATTTATAAATTTTTCAGTTTTAAAATTATTTTAATGGTTTATATAAAAGGAGAGAAATCCAATGTCTATTCTAGATT
>NZ_PFKO01000238.1:0-2294 GCF_002784285.1 Candidatus Infernicultor aquiphilus | reverse complement strand
ATTAAATTACTGTTTTCTTCAATCTTTAGCCCGTTTTCTTGAATTTTTTTATCTAAATCATCATAAGCAAATTTTAATAATTTATTAGTTTCATCATTTCGTTTATCTGAATCAATTTTATTTTCATCTATCTTATCTCTAAGATTCTGAAAATTTTCAAATACTAAGTCAAATTTGGAATTCATATCTTCTAATATAACTTCGAAGTATTCTTTTTTCTTCATTCTTTGTACCTTCGTCCGAGACGGGTCGGATGTTTACGCAGATTTTTTAGCCACAGATACTCCTATTTCATATAGAAAGTCTGGAGACATATCAGCTCCGTTCTTCCAAACTATAGTATCGAGGTCTGAATTTACCTTAACTGCTTTAAAATAACTTATATCTTTTAATGGCTTAAATATCTTTCCTTCCAAATGTGGTTTTAGATCAACAAGGCGTACATTGCCATCCTCAAAGGTTAGCAACAATTTATATTCAGATACATAATTTGCTTTTTTTACAAAGTGCATATGAGGCCTCCTAAGTCTTTATACTAAAGGTGGAATCTTTTGTAATGGCTTTTTCGCCATTGCAAGTTCCCAATTTTCCATCAGCTCATCTCGATTTTCAAAAGCCCATTCTAAAACCAGTGAGATAACCCGTTTAGATAAATTCCCTTCAATAAGTTTCAGATCAGCAATAGAGAAGACACCAGTTTGATTTTCATATTTGGCATGAAAATGCGCTGGTTGATGTTCTTTGTAATATATCGCGATTACGATTCCAAAAAATCTGCTAATCTCAGGCATTTAAAATCCTTTCCAAACCTTATCTCCACTTTCAGACTTCCAGGGCTACTTACTGATTATTTATATTCGACACGTGGGATGAAAAATCCTTCTTTTTGGGAAAAATTTTTGTAATTTTTTTAATTTTCAAAGAACATCAAATTAATATTCCGGAGGAGACGGGGTCTCTTCTTCTGGTGGAGTGGATGGTTCAGGCGCTCCGCCAGTCTCGGTAGGAGCTTCTCCTGCCTCTTCCGTAGGAGTTTCTCCACTGGTGGTCTCGTTTCCGGTCAAAGATGTAGGTGAAGTTCCACTACCTAAAGTGGTAGAGGGTTTTACTCCTCCTGATCCTATTTTGGCTGTACTAATTTCAGATTCTAAATTCTCTTTAATATTTTCGCAGATATCTGCAGTATTGCTGCTATTATCTATAGCTTTTTTAAATAGAAGAGAAATTTTTTCAGTAGATAAGCCTGAGTCAGAAGCCATCAGGCTTAAATAGCTCAGTTCTTCACTTATCTCGGTAATCTCTTCTATGCTTCTGCCCTCTTTGGTTCCCGTCTTTAACAGCCAGGAAAGAGATTCCTGAGGGACATCGTTTTCCAGACTATCGGCTAATATTTCAACTATTTCTTCACTGCCATTAATCTCCAAACCCTCTTGTTGGGCTGCGGTTAAAATCTCATTGGCTTGCTTTAGATTTTCGGCTTTCGTTGAAATTACTGAAATTATGATATTTTTATTTACATTTTTGGCTAAACCTTCGTTTATCTTATTAATCAGTGGCTCAGTGGGTAAGCTATCGTTTTTGGTTTCTAATAAAATATCGAACACTTTCTTTACACTATAGGCATCAATTGTTTTTGCCACACTATTTTCAATAATTCCTCTGGTATCCGGGAAAGATATTCCTGCTTCAAGTAAATCCTGAGCACTCTTTAGAAGCATAGTGGTCTGAAAGGCTGAGTAATAAGATGAAGAATTCAAAATATTTTTAAGCTGCTCTAATTGTTCATTAATATTCTCTTCTTCAACTGCAAAAGCAAACATAGTGAGAGAGAGTATCAAAAAAAAGAATATTAAAGAAAGTATTAATTTGTTTTTGTTTTTTAATAGCATAATTTAATTCACCAAGGTTTTAATTTACCAATTGACCAATTAGCCAATTTGCCAATTAAAAATAGAAGTTACAAATTTCAAGATGCGAGTATTTCACCCCCACCTTAATCCTCCCCCCTCAAGGGGGAGGAAACTGTTAAGTACAATTATTTATTTCTAATATGGCATTTTTGTTGCCAAATCCGTCTTTGACATAACGCAGGGCATTAGGGTCAGGAACCCAATTTTTTCCATCTAATACAAACATATATTCATATCTTCCCGGTTTTAGCTTAAGGGTCCCGGTCCAGATGCCATCTCCATCAAGATCTTCTAAAAGATTATCCACTGAGTTCCAGCCATTAAAGTCACCGGCAATGGCCACAGTATGAGTTTTATTATTATTTAATTTTAAAGAAAATTGTA
>NZ_PFKO01000320.1:10570-10712 GCF_002784285.1 Candidatus Infernicultor aquiphilus | reverse complement strand
GTGGGCCAATGCCCTGCCAGCGACGAGGGCAAACAGACAGGAGCCCGCATACATGGGCCAGCATTTCACCGTTGTATTGATCTTGGGAGTGCTCGCGACTGTGGTCGTATTTGGTGGGTTGATCCTGCAAAAGCTGGTCGCG
>NZ_PFKO01000320.1:0-10491 GCF_002784285.1 Candidatus Infernicultor aquiphilus | reverse complement strand
ACCCGCGTTTTTATTTAAACATTAATGATAGTTGTTAATATTCTATAAAATTTAACACACATCACCAGTGTATTTTAAATTAATTGTTAACACTATTCGAAATTAACTTAATTCAATTAGGTTATTAGAATTTTTTCAAGGTAAAGTTAAAAATGGACGTTTTTTTGACGTAATAAATTTAATATAGTACATAATGCTAAAAAATATTACAGTAAATGAGAATATAATTTAAAGGTTATTAAATTTAAATATTTCAAAAACAATTACTATTAAGTTTGATGATAAACTATCTGAAACGCCTGAATTCGTAGAAGGAATGAGAAGGGCACCAAAAAGAGAACTTGATTAAAATTAGGTGATTTATAAGTGTTTATGATGAATGTTTTACTTGACGATTTTTTAAAATATTAAAATTTTAAGGAGGTAGCTTATGTTAAATTTCAAGAAGATTGGTTTGATGGGACTTGTGACGGTTTTTTTGTTGGTATCGAGTTTTTTAGTAGTGTATGGTGCTGAAAAACCTATTAAATTAGGATTTTTTGCTCCCATAACTGGTCCAGCTGCTGCCGATGGAGAAAGTTGTCTGCAGGCAGCACAATTAGCGATAAAATTATTAAATGAAGGAGGGGGAATAAACGGAACCCAGGTTGAGTTAGTTTATTACGATGATGCTTTCTCGCCACCTCAAGCAGTAATCATTGCTCAGAAGCTTACTACTAAAGACGGAGTAGTTGCGGTAGTTAGTGGCTCTTATAGCCATACCACCAGAGCATCTGCTGAGACTTATCAAAACGCGAAGATTCCTATGATTTCCGCATACGGAGTTCATCCCGATATAACTAGAACTGGAGATTATATTTTCCGTCAGTCTTTTGTGGGAGCTGTTCAAGGAAGAGCAGCAGCTGAGGTAGCAACAAAACTTTTAGGTGGTAAAACTATTTCTGTGATTTATGTAAATAATGACTTTGGAAACGAGTTATCTAAATCATTTATTGAATATGCAGAAAAGAAGGGTGTTAAAATTTTATCAGTGGATTCCTTTTCTCTGGGAGAAAAGGAATTTACTCCTGTGCTTACTAAAATAAAACAAGAAAATCCCGATATACTATTTATGGTTGCCTATGCGGGAGAAGGTGCACAGATTATTCTTCAGGCAGATGCAATTGGTTTAAAGTGCCAAAAGTTGGGTACTGAAGGTGTGGACTCCACCATGCAGTTCTTAAAAGTAGCCGGTAAAAAAGCAGATGGATTAATTATTACCACTAATCTTAATAGAGATAGCGAAAGACCTGAAGTACAGAACTTTATAAAAGCATTTACTGCGGAATATGGTTATGCTCCTGATATGGTTGGAGCATCAGTATTTGACGCCTTTACGGTTTTAGGATACGTGATGAAAAACTATGGTACTTCTCCAGAAGAAATTAAAAATGGAATTTACAAGGTTAAAAATTTTCCAGCAGTGACCGGGATTATCAAGGGTTATAATGAATTAGGAGAAGTAACCAAAACCGTACAGGTTCAAAAAGTCGTGAACGGAGAATTCCATTACTTTTCAGAAATTACTGATCTAGAAATTGTTGCTCCTCCGACCTTATAAAAAAAATTAAAAGATTGTAAAATTAATAATTTATTAAAGCCAGCAAGATTAATTAAATTACTAAAAATTAGGGAATTATCCGTAAGGTTCATTATTATTAAAAGATAATATAATTTTACGGATAATTCCAATTTATGTAATATTATTCCCAGATTTATTTTTTTATTTTTATCTCCCCAAGATGTCTATAACCAAAGAAAGGAAAAGGAACCTGATGTTACTTCAACAAATAATTAATGGCATAGTAGTTGGTAGTGTATATTCCTTAACTGCAATGGGCGCCACACTGGTATATAGCATTCTTAGGATTTTAGATATTGCCAATGCCGGAGCATATGCTTTAGGTGCATATGTTGGCCTTTTTTCTTATGTGGCAACTGATAATTTGTTACTTTCTTTTCTAATAGGAATGATAGCTATGGGTATTTGGGGAATTTTCGTACAGAAGTTTTTATATCTTCCTTTATTAGGTAAATCTCCGCTAATATCTCTTATTACCAGTATAGGTTTATTTATATTTTTGGGTGATTTTATAAGATTATGGGCGGGTCCTCAGATAAAAGATTTCCCAGCAGATTTAAAATTGCCTTTTTCCGGAATTAAAACAGAAAATCTTACTATCATGAGTGTATGGATATTAGTTCTTTTAACTACTGCTATTCTTTTACTTACATTATGGTATTTAATAACTAAGACTAAAATTGGATTAGCCTGGAGAGCTACAGCTCAGGATTTAGAAATAGCTAAAGCCATGGGAATAAATGTAAATGTAGTTGTAGCTTTTAACTTTTTTTTGGGGTATAGTTTTGCAGCTGCCGCAGGGATTATGATAGGAATAATGTATAATTTCATATCACCTACCATGGGTGATGTTCCGGCTTATAAAATGTTAGCTATCATTGTTTTGGGAGGATTGGGGAACCCTGTGGGAGCGGTAGTCGCCGCTATGTTAATAGGATTAATTGAAACTTTAGTAGGGGGTTATATCGGTTTTTTCCTTCCCAGAGATTCTATAGCCTTTATCGCCGTAATTATAATTTTATTAATTAAGCCGCAAGGTTTATTTGTAAGAAAAAATATTTAAAAATTAGGTTAAATAAATATGTATGAAGTGGTTGTAGCTATTAATATAGGCATCTTTACCATATTAGCACTAAGTGTAAATATTATCACCGGTTATATAGGTCAGCCTACTTTAGGTCATGCTGCTTTCTTTGGTATTGGTGCATATGCTTCAGCCATACTTACCGGAAAATATGGGGTGCCTTTTTTGTTATCTCTTCCTTTGTCTGGTCTAATAGCAGGTTTTATTGGGGCGCTTTTAGGGCTTGCCAGTTTAAGAGTTAGGGATGATTTTTTAGCTATTACTACCATAGGAACTAATTTTGTGGTGGTGGCTATCTTCCAATATGTTCCCTTTTTTGGAGCATCTTTTGGTTTATCTGTTTCTCCAGCTTTTATTTTTGGGATGAAAATAACTTATGTAGGTTATTTATTTTTAACAATTTTTTTAATTACTTTAACCGTTCTTTTTTTACGTAAATTAGAAAAATCCTGGTTTGGTTTGGCCATGGGAGGGATAAGGAATAATGAGGGAGCAGCTGGATCTATAGGAATAGATATTAAAAAGTTTAAGGTAGTAGCTTTTATTTTAGGTACAGCTATTGCCGGAATAGCCGGATGTATTTATGCTCATTATATGACTTTTATTTCTTCAGTAGATTTTGCTTTTGCAACTTCTATCACTATCTTATCTATGGCCATGGTGGGAGGTTCAGGTACTATCAGGGGTCCTATAATGGGGGCGATAGTTCTCGGTCTTGCTCCGGAAGTATTCAGATTTGCAATGAATTATAGGATGTTAATTTATGGTGCATTATTGATATTTACCATGAGATTTCAACCGGAAGGTCTTTTGGGAGAAAGAAGCCTTTTATGGACTAATATAAATAAGTTATTTAAAAAGACCTATTCTAATAAAGAAACAGAAAGTGGTATAAAAAATGATAATTCTTAAAATAGAAAATTTAAAAAAGTTCTTTGGAGGAGTAAAAGCGGTTAATGGAGTGAGCATAGGGATAGAGGAAGGGGAGATCCTCGGAGTAATTGGGCCTAACGGAGCAGGGAAAACTACCTTTTTTAATACTATATGCGGAGTCTATAAACCTGATGAAGGTAAAATAATATTCCAGGGGAAAGAGATTCAAGGATTAACTTCTTTTCAGATAGCCAGACTCGGCATTGCCAGAACTTTCCAAATAGTAAAACCCTTTGCAGATATGACCGTTTTGGATAATGTAATATCGGCAATTGGAATTAATAGGTATAAAAGTATATGGGGGTCTTTTAGGAATAGTCGGGTGATTGAAACTGTTAGTAAAGCTAAGAGACTTCTTGAAACGGTTGAGTTAGGAGGATATGAAAAAGAGAAAGCAGGAGCTTTAAGTTTAGGATATATTAAAAGATTAGAAATTGCCAGAGCTTTAGGGATAAATCCTAAAATTATTATGTTAGATGAACCATGTGCAGGCTTAAGTCATGATGCTATAAAGGATTTTATACAATTGTTTAAAAAATTAACCATAGAAGGACTTACCATAATGATGGTGGAGCATAATATGCCTACTGCTATGGCTTTATGTGACCGGATGATAGTTTTAGATTATGGAGAAAAGATTGCCGAAGGAAAACCTAAAGAAATTCAGGGAAATGAAAAAGTAATCGAAGCATACTTAGGGAAGGAAGAGGAAGATGCTTAAATTAGAGGGAATTCATGTATATTACCAGGAATCTCTGGCAGTCAGTGATGTATCTATCTCTGTTAAGGAAGGAGAATTTGTAACCATAATTGGGGCAAACGGAGCAGGAAAAACTACCATAATGAAAGCTATTATGGGGTTAATCAGAGTTAAAAAGGGAAAGATACATTTTGAAGGGGATGATTTAACTAATAAACCACCCTGGGTTCGAGCAGAGATGGGTATCGGTTATATTCCCGAGGGAAGAAGAGTTTTTCCCGATCTTAGCGTAGTTGAAAATCTAAAAGTTGGAGCATATACTATAAAGAACAAACAAATTTTAAACCAAAATTTAGAAAAAGTTTTTTTTCTTTTCCCCAGACTTAAGGAGAGAGAAAAACAATTAGCCAGAAGTATGAGTGGAGGGGAACAGCAGATGTTAGCTATTGGCCGAGCTATGATGTTAAATCCTAAACTCCTTCTAATTGATGAGATAAGTATGGGACTTATGCCCATTTTAGTAAATACAGCATTTGCTTCCATTAAAAAGATGCACGAAGAAGGGGTAACCATACTTTTAGTAGAGCAGAATGCCAAGAAAGCCCTCGCCACTGCGGATAGAGGATATGTATTAGAAACCGGTCGTATAGTTTTAGAAGATAGAGCTGATATTCTTAACCAAAAAGATGAAATAAAAAAAGCTTATTTGGGAGGATAGGCTTTTTTATTTATTTTTGATTACCATAATTATGATGATTTTAAAAGAGGTGATATCTATGTTAAAAAATATGGATATTTCAAAGGCTATGACTATTAAATTAGACGATGAACTACCCGAAATGCCGAAATTTGTAAGAGGAATAAGAAGGGCATCGAAAAGAGAACTTATTTTAAATCAAGAAGAAATTAAATTAACCTTAAAAAATGCCTTGCGATATATTCCGGAAGAATGGCATGAAAAATTGGCTCCTGAATTCTTAGATGAGCTTTTAGAAAGAGGAAGAATTTATGGATATCGTTTTAGACCGAAAGGGAGAATTTACGGGAAACCAGTCAGTGAATATAACGGAAATTGTCTTGCCGGAAAAGCTATACAGGTTATGATAGATAATAACCTGGATTTTGAAGTTGCCTTGTATCCTTATGAGTTAACTACTTATGGAGAAACGGGGCAGGTCTGTCAAAATTGGATGCAATATCGGCTTATTAAAAAATATTTGGAAGCGTTGACTGAAAATCAAACTCTGGTTGTATCATCAGGACACCCTCTTGGGTTATTTGAATCTTCACCAGATGCTCCCCGAGCAATTTTAACTAATGGTTTATTAGTTGGTGAATATGATAATCAGGAGGACTGGCACAAAGCCATATCTCTGGGCGTAACTAATTACGGACAGATGACCGCTGGCGGATGGATGTATATCGGTCCACAGGGAATAGTGCATGGAACTTACAATACCTTATTAAATGCTGGGAGATTAAAGCTTAATATAACCGATGAAGATGATCTTAGCGGATATTTATTGGTGAGTTCAGGGCTGGGAGGAATGAGCGGAGCACAAGGTAAAGCAATAGAGATTGCCAATGGGGTAGGAATAATTGCCGAAGTCGATTATTCGAGAATTCAGACTAGGTTTGACCAGGGTTGGATTAAGAAAGTGGTAAAAGACCCGGAGGAAGCCTTTAAACTGGCGAAAGAATATATGAATAAGAGAGAGAATATTTCCATAGGATTTTATGGGAATATAGTTGATTTACTCGAATATGCCGTGGTAAAAAATATAAAAATTAATTTATTATCAGACCAAACTTCCTGTCATGCCCCTTACGAAGGAGGATATTGTCCTCAAGGATTGAGTTTTGGAGAAAGAACAGAACTTCTCAAAACAGATAAAGCGAAATTTATAAAATTAGTTAATCAGTCCTTAGCTCATCATTTTGAATTAATTAAAATCCTGGTGGATAGAGGTACATATTTCTTTGATTATGGAAATAGTTTTATGAAGGCAGTGTATGATGCAGGAGTAAAAGAAATTTGTAAGAATGGAGAGAACCCTAATAATGGTTTTATTTTTTCCTCTTATGTAGAAGATATAATGGGCCCAATGTTATTCGATTATGGGTATGGCCCATTTAGATGGGTCTGTTTAAGTGGTAAACACGAAGATTTGTTAAAGACCGATAAAGCGGCGATGGAGTGCATAGATCCTAATCGAAGATTTCAAGATAGAGATAATTATATTTGGATAAAAAATGCTGATAAAAATAAATTAGTAGTGGGAACACAAGCGAGAATTTTATATCAAGATGCAGAGGGAAGGATAAAGATTGCTCTTAAATTTAATGAGATGGTTAGAAAAGGAGAAGTTGGCCCAATAATGTTAGGCAGAGATCATCATGACTCAGGAGGTACAGATTCACCCTTTAGGGAAACAGCTAATATAAGAGATGGCAGTAATGTAACGGCAGATATGGCCACTCAATGCTTTGCCGGAAATGTAGCCAGGGGAATGACCATGGTTACTTTACATAATGGTGGTGGAGTTGGAATTGGGAAGGCCATAAACGGTGGTTTTGGTTTGGTTCTTGATGGCGGTAAAAGAGTGGATGTAATAATTAAGAAAGCTATTTCCTGGGATGTTTTAGGGGGTGTTGCCAGACGCTCCTGGGCTCGAAATAAACATGCTGTGGAGACTGTCATAAAACACAATAAAGAAAATAAAGTAGGTGATCACATCACCATTCCCTATTTAGTTAATGAAGATTTAATAAAAAAAGTTATGTCACGAAGAGACTTAAAAAATGCAGATTAAATTGTGGAGATATATCTAAAAAGGAAAGGTAAGTTAAATGAAAACTAAGAAACAAATAGTTGAATGCGTTCCTAATTTTAGTGAAGGCAGAGACTTAACCAAGATAGAAAAAATAGTAAATCCTTTTAAGAATAAGAAAGGCGTGAAACTATTAGGATACGAAAGAGATGCAGATCATAACCGGCTTGTAGTGACAGTTATAGGAGAGCCTGATCCCTTAAAAGAAGCGGTTATAGAAGTTATGGGTGTGGCTATAGAAGTTATAGACATGAGAAAACATAAAGGTCAACATCCTCGAATGGGAGCTATTGATGTCGTGCCCTTTATACCTATAAAGAATTTTAGTATTGAGGAGGCGGTTTCTCTTTCTAAAGAGATAGCTAAGATAGCCGCAGAAAAATATAAATTACCTATATTTTTATACGAAAAGTCGGCTGCTTCTCCTAACAGAGAAAATCTTTCTATAATTCGAAAGGGTGAATTTGAAGGAATGGCCGAGAAAATAAAACAGCCGGAGTGGAAACCGGATTACGGACCTGCAGAGATTCATCCTACTGCCGGGGTTACCGCTGTAGGCGCAAGGGTTCCGTTAATAGCTTACAATATAAATTTAAATACCAATAATTTGGAAATAGCCAATAATATTGCCCGCAGTATCAGACATATAAATGGTGGATTAAGATATTGTAAGGCAATAGGTGTTGTATTGAAAGAGAGAGGGATTGTTCAAATTTCTATAAATATGACTGATTATACTAAAACTCCTCTTTACCGAGCCTTTGAACTGGTAAAAATTGAAGCCAAAAGGTATGGGGTCAATATAATCGGGAGTGAAATAGTCGGCTTTGCACCTATGGAGGCCTTAGTGGATACGGCCGTGTATTATTTGGGTTTAGAAAAATTTTCTACGGAAAAGATTTTAGAAGCAAGGATGATGGATTAAGCTGATGAATAAGGGGAATATATTAATTAAAAATGCTTCGGAAGTAGTAACTTGCAGTGGTTTTGAAGCTAAAACAGGCAAAGAGATGTCTGATTTAAAAATAATTTCCGACGGAGCAGTGATTATTGAAAAGGGAATAATTAAAGCGGTAGATAAGACCGATAAAGTATTAAGATTTTTCGAAGATACAAACAATTATCAAGTGATTGATGCTTCTGGTAAGTCAGTTTTACCAGGATTTGTGGATTCCCATACTCACTTTGTATTTGGAGGATATCGAGCTGAAGAATTTTGCTGGAGATTGAGCGGAATAAGCTATATGGACATAATGCAAAGAGGGGGAGGGATTATTAATACGGTAAAGGCTACCAGAGCTGCTTCTCAGAAAGAGTTATATAATGAAGGAATTAAGAGATTAAATTCCATGCTTTCTTTTGGAATTACTACTGTTGAGGGTAAGAGCGGATATGGTCTTAATTATGAAACCGAAATAAAACAATTAGAGGTAATGGATGAATTAGATAAAACTCATCCTATAGATATAGTCAAAACTTTTTTAGGAGCTCATGCAGTTCCGGAAGAATACAAGGGGAAAGAAGATAAATTTCTTGATTATATTATTACAGAAATACTTCCTGTAGTAGCAGAGAAAAGATTAGCGGAATTTTGCGATATTTTTTGTGAAAAAAATGTATTTTCCATAGAACAATCTAAAAGATTATTATTGAAAGCAAAAGAAATGGGCCTGGGATTAAAAATTCATGCCGATGAGATAGTGCAATTAGGAGGAGCAGAATTAGCAGCTGAATTAGGGGCTGTCTCTGCTGATCACTTGTTGCAGGCATCCGAGAGAGGAATAAAGGAAATGGCAAGGGCTGGCGTGGTTGCTACCTTACTACCGGGAACGGCATTTAGTTTGAAAGAACCTTACGCTAAAGCAAGATATATGATAGATAACCATTGTGCTGTAGCCTTAGCAACCGATATGAATCCGGGGAGTTGTTTTACTGAATCGATTCCTTTAATTTTTGCTTTAGCAACAATTTATATGAATATGAGTGTAGAAGAAGCAATATCTGCCTTAACTATTAACGGAGCTGCAGCTTTAAATAGGGCGGAGACCATAGGAAGTATTGATGTTGGAAAGAAAGGGGATATGTCGATTCTTGAATTTCCTTCCTATAAATATATTCCCTATCACTTAGGGGTAAGTTGTGTAGAAAAAGTAATTAAAAATGGGAAAATTATCTTTGACAAAGAAAGGTAAGGTGAAAAGATATGTTGATAGATAAAAATGTCCGCGTTTTTTTAGAGGAGTTAGCTTCTCGTGCTCCGGTTCCTGGGGGAGGGAGTGTTGCTGCCTTAAGTGCAAGTCTTGCTTCTGCTCTAACTGAAATGGTGGCAAATCTGACTATAGGTAGAAAAGGATTTGAGGAAGTAGAGGAAGAAATGAAAAGGATATCTCAGGAATCATCTAATTATCGGGAGAAATTTTTAAAGGATATTGATAAAGATGCTGAAGCCTTCGACAAAGTTATGGGAGCTTTTAAATTGCCTAAGAATACACCGGAAGAGATTGAAAATAGAAAGCAAATAATTCAGAAAGAATTTAAAAATGCCGCTTTAGTCCCCCTTGAAGTAGCTAAAGATGCGGTAAAATTAATGGAATTTACTTCCAAGGTTGTAGAAAAAGGTAATAAGAACGCTATTAGCGATGGAGCAGTAGCCACAATGATGGCCAGGACTGCTGTTCTCGGGGCATTATATAATGTAAAGATAAACTTACAGTCGATAAAAGACGAATATTTTGTAAGCCGAATTTCAAAACAAGTACACGAGCTTGAGTTAAAAGCAATCGAAGAGGAAAAGAAAATACTTTCTAAAGTGGGTTTATAATAAAAAAAATTTTAATTATTACCACAAATAGCTTAAAAAGAGATAGACAGAGGAAAGAATAAGAGATATTAACATAATAGGGAATCCGACTCTTAAAAAGTCTTTAAAGGTTATTACTATGTACTGTCTTTTTAATATATTTACTCCTACTAAATTTGCAGCGGCTGCTATAAAGGTTGCATTCCCTCCCAGGCAAGTGCCTAAAGATAAAGCCCACCAGACTGGGTTGAGGTTAAAAGAAGTCACCATCCCGATATTATGAATTACCGCTACCATGGAGATGGTATAGGAGATATTATTAATAAAAGAACAGGAGATTTCTGAAACCCATTCATTATCTCACCACCGGAACTATTCTTAGGTGTTTTCTGAATAACAAATTTGCTGCCTCAGTTCGACTGGTATCTAGTATCTCGCGAATCGTATCTCGCATTTTGGTCATAATTATTTTTTATCTATTTTTAATAAAAAAAGAGGATTTTTAAAAAATTTGTAGAAATG
>NZ_PFKO01000078.1:0-12580 GCF_002784285.1 Candidatus Infernicultor aquiphilus | reverse complement strand
AGAATATGCTTCAAACCTTCGTTTGTTATGGATATAAGCAATGAGATGGAGATGAAGATAGAAGCTATAAGATGCTATGAATCTCAATTTGGGCCTTCTCCTGAAGGTCACCAGATATTTGAATGGATTTTAAATACTAACCGTTACTGGGGAAACCTTATTGGCAAAGAGTTTGCTGAACCATTTATCTGTCGGGAGGAGATCGGCATTAAAGATATTGAGGCACTTTTGTAAATGAAAAATTAACCCCCTCCGATAATCGGAAATAGTTTAATTTTGCAAGATTTTCTAACAAAGTAATCTTCTTTTACGAGTGAATCTTCCACTTTAATAAAAAAGATATCAGCGGAAGATATTTTAGCCTCTTCTAAGATTTTGTGAATGGTTACCGCTTTAGAATAGTTTAGCTCTATAGGGCTAAAGGAATATTTATCTTTTAAATAACCTTCCAGTACGATACTTATCTTCATTATCTTCATTATCCGATCTCCTCAATAAGCCAATCTAAACCTAATTCGATTAGTTTGGCGGAGGTAGGAATTCCGCTATCGGGATTCCAACCCATCAGTTCATAGCGTAATTTTAAAGCTTTTTCAAAATCTTCTTTATTAATGGCGAATTTTCCCTCTAAGGGTCCACCCTTAAAGTTCTGATAGAAGACCTCAGGAAGAGTATCATCTTTGGTAGTAAAGCCTTCTCGACAGTTAAAGACACGAGCCATATTGATGGAGCGTTCTCCTACTTTCATAAATTCAAACCAGGTGGTCTTCCAGCCGGTAGTAGAACAGATAATCTCGAGGAGCTCTTCCATAGTCCCTACACTACGAGGGACATAACCAAAATCACAGACCCCTAAGGTGTCAAGTAAAGACCAGTAGGTATCCAGTATTTTAAATAGGGTTACTTTATTTTGCCCAATATCAGTAGGAGATACTGGTTCTAAGATGCCCAAACCCTTCATTTCTTTTATTCCGTAGGAATCTTTATCTTTAAAGTAAGTATCATGAGCGGCTTTCATATGGTCAGCCCCATAGTCAGCTAAGGCATATTGTAGCCCTACTCCAATCTTTAATCGAGGATCGTGCATGGGAATCTCTTGTTTCTTGACCTGATGGATGAATTTTTCTGAACCCTTACCTATTTTTTGGGCAGCAAGATAAGATCCTTCTGCCAAGAGGTCTCCTAATCCATCTCGATGGGCAATCTTTTCTACCATCTTAAGCATCGCTTCTTTATTACTAAAAGTAAGTTCTATCCCTCCGGTATCTTCCTTGGTAAGAAGGCCTTCTTGGAAGCATTGCATGGCAAAGGCGATAGCCATACCGGTAGAGATAGTATCCATAGTATATTTATTACAAAGTTCATTGGCTTTGGCAATGTATTTTAGATCAGAAATACCACAGCTAGAACCTAAAGAGGTAATAGTCTCATACTCTGGGCCTCCGTAGGAAGGATCAACTTGAAGGTCTGATTCATTTATCTCTACCACCCTTTTACAGCGGATGGGGCAGGCATAACAACCTATAGTCTTCTTTAAAATAGTTTTATTGTAGGTCTCAGCAGTTAGGTTTTCTCCTTCTTTAAAGTAACCGGTAGTCCAATTATAGGAAGGAAGGCAACCCGCTTCATAAAAAGGGCGGACCACTGCCAGAGTACCTAATTCCCGAAGATCTCGACTTAGGGGATTTTCCATAACTCTTTTAGTAATTTCTTTGGTTACTTGACTTACTCTTTCTTTATTGTAAAGTTCTATCGGTTTAGTTCCTCTTACGGCAATAGCCTTTAATTTCTTAGAGCCCATCACTGCCCCCAGGCCATTTCTACCGTTAAAGTGTTTTAATTCATTTACGATATTGGCAAAACGGACTAGATTTTCACCGGCAGGGCCAATTTGAGCAATCCTAACTTTATCGTCAGCTAATTCCTCTTTGATGATCTTCTGGGTAGTTCCGGTGTCTTTCCCCCAGAGGTGAGTAGCAGCTTTAATCTCTACTTTTCCATCATTAATCCATAGGTAGACTGGAGTAGTAGAAGCACCTTTTGTGATAATGGCATCAAGGCCGGCCTTCTTCAGTTCAGGCCCCCACCAACCTCCAGCCTCAGCTTCTCCTTCAGCTCCAGTTAGAGATGATTTGGCACAGACGGTGTAGCGAGGCATAGCCGGAGCAGGGGTACCGGTTAGGACACTGGGGGCGAAGATAAGCAGATTATCAGGAGATAAAGGATCGGTTTTAGGTTTCATTTCTTTTAACATATAATAAAGCCCAAGAGCTCGACCTCCCCAGTAAGTACGATAAAAGGTCTCGGGAGGATGTTCTATCCAATATTTTTTTGAACTTAGATCAAGGTGAAGTATGCTCCCAGTATAGCCATAAGACATAACTTGCACTCCTCTCTTTTGGTTATTTAAAATTTATTTTATTAAACCTGTTTCTAAAAATTCAAGTAATCTCTCTCTTCGGTTTAATTCTGGTTTATCAATAACTATTTCTAAAAGACTTTTTAGCATTCTTCCTAATTCTACTCCTTCCTGGTACCCTAAATCAATCAAGTCTTTTCCGTTTATGGCTAAGTCTTTTAATGAAACCGGCGGCTTTTCTTCTAAAGCCTCTCTCACCTGCTGTTCCATTTTTTCTAATTGCTTCAGTTTAGCAATTTTTTTACCTATCTTAATATCAGTCCGCTTTAATTCTAAAACATTCAAAATGTTTTCTTCGCCACATTTAGAAATAAATTGTCTAATATTTTTTGGATTGAGAAAATCAATTGCTCGCCAATCCTCTTGGACCAAAATACTAACCTTTTTAATTATAGAATTCTTAAATTTTAATCTGCGCAGTATTTTAGCTGCAACTTCTTTTCTGCTTGTCTGAGAATTAGAGGGGGGCTGGGTTATTTCACTCAGTAAAGCTACCAAATGAAGAGCTAAATCGGGGGGAAGATTATTCAAAAGATTTAAAATATGTTCAAAGAGATCTTTATTCGGGCAAAAATCTTCTCGGTAAAAGCCAACACATCTTTCTAACTCAGGAAGAATAAACTGTAATAAGCCCAATTGTTGTAACAATTTAAACCCTCTTTTAGGAAAATTGCTTAATAATATTTTAATCAATTCATCTCTAATTCTTTCCGGGCTAACTTTTTTAATCAGTATGCTATTTTTCTTTATCTCCTGGAGGGTAGCTTGATCTATTTTAAAATCAAGCTTGCAGACCATTCTAATCGCCCTTAACATCCTCAAGGGGTCTTCTTTCATCCGCTCAGAAGGGTCTTCTACGCCCTTTATTACCCTTCGTTTAATATCTTCCAACCCTTTAAAATAATCTAATACTCCTTCTTTTTCCCCCCAGACTAGAGTATTGATAGTAAAATCACGATGTTTTAAATCTTCCAGTAGAAGTGATGTCCATTTCGCTACTTCTGTCTCTTCTATTCCTTTTAATTTATCTTTACCTCTAAAAGTGGTCACCTGATAATTAACCGCTTTGATTACTACCATAATTGTACCGTATTTTTCTCCTATCGGGACAACTTTATAACCTTTAAAGGTTCGAGAAATTTCCTCTGGGGTAGCTGAGGTAGTTATATCCCAATCGTGGGCTTCTTCCCCCATTACTAAATTACGAATACAACCTCCTACCACCAAAGCCTCATAACCCCCATCATTTAACTTTTTTATTATAAATAATGCTCCCGGGTCTATATCTTTAAGCCCTATTTTTAAATTAAGCTTATCGTCTTTTTTCTTTTTTTCCATCTTAAAACCCTAAATAATATTTGAATAATAAAATTACAAAATGATTACAACCCAAAAAGTAAATAAATTTGTTAACCTGGGTTCCTGCTTCCGCAGGAATGTCAGAGAGTGCGTCATCTATCATTATGAGGGCACAATATATTGTGTTCCTCTATCCTTATTATTCTAATTTTTTATCTTTTTAAATAAGCCAGACATTCTATGTGGCCCGTCTGAGGGAACATATCAATCGGCAGGACTTTTTCTAATTTATAATCATCCTTGGTCAGGTATTTTAAATCGCGGGCTAAGGTAGCCGGATTACAGGATACGTATAAAATTTGTCTTGGTCTAATTTTTACAATTTCTTTTAATGCTTCCTCGGAACAACCCTTGCGGGGTGGATCTACTATAATAATCTGGGCTTTTTCACCCCTTTTTCTCCATCTGTATAACCACTCCTCAACTCTACCGCTAAAAAATTTTAAATTAAAGATCTGGTTTAACTCACTATTAATTTTTGCATCTCTAATGGCACTTTTTTCTATTTCCATACCATACACTTTCTGGGCATAATTAGCCAGATAGATAGAAATGGCCGCGGTACCGCAATAAGAATCGATAACGGTCTCCTCTCCGCTTAAATGCGAATACTCTAATATTTTTTCATTTAATATTTGCGCCTGGGCTACATTAACCTGGAAAAAAGACTGGGGAGATATTTTAAACCTGAATGGGCCAATGGCATCTTCCAAATCAACCTTCCCTTTTAAAAGTCTAAAATCCTTTCCCCATAAAACTGACCTATAGTCTTTATTAATATTTTGATAAATAGAAACTACCTGAGGAAATATTCTGGTTATACTATTTAAAATACTTTGGTCAAATCCTAAAATCTCTTCTTTGGTGATAAAGACCATCATTATTTCTCTATTATTTCTACTTTCTCTGATTAATATATTCCTTAAATTTCCTTTCCCGGTTCGGCGATTATAGACCACAACTTTTTGTAAACTTAATAGTTCTTCCAAATAACTAACCAATTTATTAATTTGCGAACTGAACAGGACACATCCACTGGCCGGTATAAAATCATAACTGCCCGCTCTATAAAATCCTAAATGTAGCTTACCTTTTTCCTGTTCTACTTGAAAATGACCTTTATTACGATAACGCCAGGGATATTCCATCCCGATGACCGGTAATACTTCTACTTTTTGATGACCTAATCTCATAAGAGCATCCTGTACCATTACTTTTTTTATTTCTAATTGTTTTTCATAAACAATATGTTGTAATTGACAACCTCCACAAAAATTATAAACTGAACACCGGGGTTCTACCCTAAAAGGAGAAGATAAAATAATTTCCTCTAATTGTCCTCGAGCAAAATTCTTTTTTACCTCCGTGATTTTTACTCTCACCCTTTCTCCAAGAATTGCCCCGGGTACAAAAACGGTAAAATTGTCAATCCTGCCTATCCCCTCTCCCTGATGAGAATAACCGTTTATAATAAATTCGTGATCTTCTTCTAAATGCACTGGTTTATCTTTCATCTTATCTCCTACTAAGTATTAATTTCGCTATCATTTTCAGATACAAATCCTAAATATATTAATGATTATTCATCAAAAAAATTGAAAATATTTTTTCACGCCATATGAGATATGATATACTCTATACAAATTAACCTTATTTATTTTATCACATTATAATTCCTATATATAATTCCAAATACAAATCTTTGCCATTTTCCTATTTTAAATCAATTCTCCCCTAAAATCAGCAATTTTTGAAAATTTTAAAATTTTTTTTAAAAAACACTTGACAAATATTTTTTTACCTTATATAATTGCTAATAGCAAATATTGCTAATAGCACATAGGTTAGTGACAGAATGAATAAAAGCATAATAGATCTAATCATTGAATTAAAAAAAGGCTGTATGGAAGATGAGAAACATGTTCGAACTAGATGCAATATTTCTTTTGTAGAATACAAAGGGATCATGGGAATTGATATAGAAGAAAGAATGACCTGTAATGCTTTAGCTAAAAAAATGGGTTTGTCCCCTTCCAGAGGGAGCCGAATAATAGATAACTTGGTTAGAAAAGGCTATCTATTAAGAATGGTAAACCCGGCAGACCGAAGATCTTTTGTGGTATCTCTTTCTTTTAAAGGAGTTAAAATTAGAAAACAGATTAAGCAGGAAAGGAATAATTGTGAAAAAAGAATCATAAAAAGTTTTTCTGAAAAAGAAGTGGAATTAATAAAAGAAGGACTAGAATTAATTACTAAGATTTTTAACTAAAAATAAAAATAATTTTAAATTAAAAAGGAGAAAAGGATCGATGGAAAATAGTAAACCAATAGAAATAGAAGTAGAAGTAAATGAAAATAATTTTCAACAGGAGGTTTTAGAATCCTCTACGCCTGTTTTAGTAGATTTTTGGGCTTCCTGGTGTATGCCTTGCCGGATGTTAGCTCCAACTATTGAAAAATTAGCTGAGGAAAACCAGGGCAAGCTTAAAGTATGTAAATTGAATACTGATGAGAACCAGCACATTGCTGCTCAATATGGTATCCAGGGGATACCTACTTTGATCTTCTTTAAGGAAGGCAAAGAAGTTGATCGCACCGTAGGAGTATTACCAAAACAGAGGCTACAAGAAAAACTAAATTCTATTCTTTAATTTTAACTTACTCCAGTCCTAGCTTCACTCCCTTGACTTTTTATAAAGTAGGGGCGTATTGCAATACGCCCCTACTGGCGTAGTTTATTAATAAGCATATTTAAATCTAATATACTTTTCTGTATCTCCATCAATTTATTTTTAATATTATTTATATTTAATTCTTTATTATCAGCACTACCTTTAGTCTCGTATTCCAATCTTGGTAATACTAGCCCAAAGGTTGATTTTAATTTTTCTATACTCTCTCCTATCTCTTTAGCTTCTTTGCTTCTTCTGTCTATCTCAATTCTTCCACCAGTCAAAACTCTTTCTCCTTCAATAGATAAAGTTTCTCTTAATTCTGGAATATGAGTTTTAATTTTTAATTCTTCTTCAATTTTTCTAGAAACTTCCTCCATTGCTTCCTCTTCTCCGTGAACTATAAATATTTTTTTAGGTTTGTTTTTAAAGCCTTTTATCCACCACATTATTCCTTCTCTATCCGCATGACTTGAAAAACCCTCCAAAGAATGTATTTCAGCATTTACCTGAATTTCTTCTCCAAATATTTTAACCACCTTCTCGCCCTCTTTTATCCTTCTACCTAAAGTACCATTGGCTTGATAACCGACAAATACAATACTGGATTCTTTTCTCCATAGATTATGTTTTAGATGATGTTTTATCCTTCCCGCAGTACACATTCCGCTGGCTGAAATTATTACTTTACTTTCCTGGGAGAAATTTAATTGTTTAGATTCCTCCACAGTTTTAGTAAATTTTAAATTATGAAAATCCAAAGGGTTATTCCCCGCTTTGATGAGATTTAAGGTCTTTTCATCAAAACAATCTGGATTTCTCAAAAATATTTCGGTCGCTGAAACAGTTAGGGGACTATCTATATAAACTGGGACCTTTAAAAAATCCTGATCTTCAGTTTTAATATATTCATTATAGTATTTATTTAGCTCATAGATTATATCCTGGGCTCTTTCCACTGCG
This sequence comes from Candidatus Infernicultor aquiphilus, assembly GCF_002784285.1. NCBI lineage: Bacteria > Pseudomonadati > Atribacterota > Candidatus Phoenicimicrobiia > Candidatus Pheonicimicrobiales > Candidatus Phoenicimicrobiaceae > Candidatus Infernicultor > Candidatus Infernicultor aquiphilus. Next base: position 5,167 of record NZ_PFKO01000078.1, on the reverse strand, counting down.
AAAGAAGGAATTACTACATTCCCGCCTCTTTTTACCGTAGTATTTATAATAGAGATTAGTTTTTTGGCATCATCTTCTGAGGGGTGATGCAACTTATTTCCATAAGTCGATTCTACCATCAGATAGTCTGCTTCATCGATAAGAGAAGGATCTCTTAAAATTGGCCTATCCCTCCTCCCTAAATCTCCTGAAAATACTAACTTAGTCTCTTGGTTATCTTCTTTTATCCATAGCTCAACTATGGAGGAACCTAATATATGCCCCGCATCTCTAAATCTTAAAGTAATTTCCTGGTTCAATTCTATTTTTTGGTCATATAGAACCGGTTTAAAATATTTCAAACTCTCTTCCGCTTCTTTCACGGTATAGAGAGGTTCTCTCAACTCTTCTCCTGATCTATTTCTCTTTCGATTATCCCATTCATTCTCCATCTCCTGAATATGCCCGCTATCAGGGAGCATAATAGAACTTAGATCAGCAGTCGCTTTAGTAGAATATATGTTCCCTTTAAAACCTTCCTTGATTAGCTTAGGTATTCTGCCACTGTGGTCCATATGAGCATGAGACAGAACCATAAAATCAATCTCTTCAGGATTAAAATTAAAAGGCTCATAATTCATCCTGTTAATTGATTTGCTCCCCTGAAAGAGTCCACAATCTATTAAAAATTTAGTATTCTTAGTTTCAATTAAAAAATTAGATCCGGTAACCATTTTGGTAGCACCTAAAAAAGATATTTTCATCTTAGTTCCCCTTTTAATAAGATAATATTTCGGTTATCTTTGACTTCATCTCACTCTTATCACATATTATATGATGTAGTATAGGCTTATTTTTAAGGTCTTTCATTCCTGGTGGAATTGGTAGCTGGCTTAAATTTGCCATCTTTTCAATTAATTCAAAATCATCGTATTTTTTATATTCCTTACTTATTGATTCCATTACACTGGTAGTAAATTTAAAGGGGCTGGCTGTGGCTACAATAACTGTTTTGGTCTGGTCTTGAGTTTCATTAACATACTTCTTATAAACCACATAACCTACTGCAGTATGAGGGTCAATTAAGTACCCTGATTCTTGAAATACTTCTTTTATCGAGTTACGAGCTTCTTCTTCCCGGGCAAAACCCCCAGAAAAGCCCTCTAATTTATTCTTCATCTTCGGAGTTACTTGATAAAAACCCTTTTTATCTAAGGAGTTCATCAGCTCGCTTACTTGTTCGGTCTTTCCCTCGCTAATATCCCATAACCATCTTTCTAAATTACTGGAAACTAAAATATCCATCGAAGGGGAGATAGTCCTTACTAATTCTCTTCGCTTATCATATATGCCGGTATTAAAAAAATCCGCCAGTACCTTATTTTCATTAGAGGCACAAATCAATTTATGTAGCGGTAATCCCATACTTTTCGCATAGTATGCAGCTAAAATATTCCCAAAATTACCAGTAGGAACCGTTATATTTATCTTTTCGCCAACCTTAATTTCGCCTCTTTCTAACAGATTTAGATAAGCATAAAAATAATATACTATCTGGGGTATTAATCGTCCTATATTTATAGAATTTGCGGAAGAAAAGATAAAATTTTTCTCCTCCATCTTTTCATTAAAAATGGGGTCTTCAAATATTTGTTTTACTCCTCTTTGCGCATCATCAAAATTTCCCCTTATCCCTATCACGTAAGTGTTTTCTCCTTTTTGGGTTAACATCTGTCTTTTTTGTATTTCACTAACTCCTTCTTGAGGAAAAAATACTATTATCTTGGTCCCCGGTAGATTAGCAAACCCTTCTAAAGCTGCTTTCCCGGTATCACCAGAAGTAGCAGTTAAGATAACTATTTCTTGCTTAAGATTTAATTTTTGGGCGGCCTTTCTTAAAAGATGAGGAAGTATCGATAAGGCCATATCCTTAAAGGCTAAGGTCGGACCATGATAAAGCTCTAAAAAATATGCCCCTCTCTTCTTGATAAGGGGAGCGACAACCTTAGTATCGAATTTCTTATCATAAGCTTGTTTTATACAAGAGATTAACTCATCTTCTTTATAATCAGTAAAAAAATCTTTCATTACCAAATAAGCTAATCTTTTATAATCAAGCCCTTTTAATTTATGTAAGTCTTTATTTATCCGAGGTATAACCATAGGAACAAAGAGTCCTCCATCATCAGCAATGCCTTTGATAATTGCCTCGGTGGATAAAAATCTTTTTTTGCTTCCTCGGGTGCTCTGGTAATAAAGATTATTTTCTCCCATATTCTCTCCTTAATGGTTAGCAGGACAGGCGTATGCAATACGCCCCTACTTTTTATCTCTTGTATTTCTTAACTAGCTAACCGGGTAACTAATTAACCAACTAACCAATTATAAACGCTATCCGCTATCTGTTACAAATAACGACGCATCTCTTCTCCCGTTACTTGACCATAAAGCTCAATATAAGGTTTTACCGGATTAGATAAGATTTTTGGGAAAAGTACTTCTTCAATCTGAAAAAAGCCTACCGACTCGGTCATTTCCACAAGTATTCTAATAGGTTTTTCATCCCCTTTAATAATTTCTACCTTTTGAATAGAATTGGCGGAATATTTATGAATATCCCCTACCTGCGGGATACGGGATAAAAGAAAAACAATTCTTGCCCTACCTTTTTCCATATCACACCCATCTCCAATTAATACCAACCCGGCTTCCAAGGAATGAATATCCTTGGTGACCATATGTCCTGAAATGCCTTCCACAATTAAAGAACGAATCATGGTCTTTTTTTCAATATCTTCAGCATAAACCTCACTTAAGGTTCGCTCAATAATCGGCATAGCCAGAATAACTCCTAAAAACTCATGATTATCCCGGCCTATCGACATACCAACATCATGTAATAAAGAGGATATCAATACTGCTACCTTACTCTCTTCTGCAGTGCCAATCTTTTCTTCTTCCAGACAAAATTTAATCTCCGCCTGGCATAAAAGATCAAACATAATTAAGGCATTCAAAGCTGTTTTTCTCATATGCACCGGGCCATGGTCATTATAACCTAACCTTTTTATAGAAACTATATTAGCATAATTCTGTAAAGCCTGAGCTTCTGCATCATTAAAAATCAAAGAAGCTGCCCTCGCTGGCTTTCCGCTTAACCTATTCAATATTTCCTTTTCTATTTCTATTTCTTTGGGTGATTTCCTCATCTATCCTTCCTCCTATTATATAAAACGATTACCCAGATTAATTATTATAATTTACTTTTTTAGAGTAGTTTTTATCTAAGCAACTAAAAATGTTTTCCTGCTAAGTATTTTTATTATGCGTTAACCATTACCAGGATAAAGGCAAATAAAATAATTATTAATAAAGGTAAGGCCAACAATTTATAAATTTTTGCTAAATCTGCCTTAAAATAATCTTTGGTTACCACTAAGCATAAATGCACCGGAGAAATCATCATACCTATATAAGCACCTACAAAGGCAAACATAGCATAATTAAGATTAACTTCATTTTGTAGCACCATAAAAGGCAGAAGAACTGGGAAACATATTCCTACGGTGGCAGAACTAATCCCAGTGAGAATTCCTACCAAAAAAGGTATTATGAATAAAACCACCAGGCGAGGGATACCTAACCCGGTAAAGAATTCAGGTATAATTATAATTATACCAGTAGCCCCGAGCATTCTTTGAAAAATCATTATACCAGCAATTAAAAATAAAATATTTAAATCTAAGTCACTTTTGATAATGTCTTTTACGTCCTTTACTTTTATTTTAGATCTATTTAATAAAATCAATGATAATATAACTATACTCAAAGAGATTAAAAAATCTAATTTTACAAATAATACAAATACTGCTATTAAAAGAATGGGCCAGGTTCCTAAAAATAATTTCTTCATATTTAAAAAAACATCTTTTCTATTAAAAAGAACATCTTTTCTATTGGTGTTCTCTATTATATTTCTTTTAATATTTCTTTGTTCCCAAACTAAACCAATTATAAATAACGCAATGGTTAGGGGAAATTGTACCTTTACAATCTCTCGAATTTCAACTTCTAATAAAGCAGAAAATAATATAATGCTGGGGTATAGAGGCCAAATAAGTTCCCAAATATGACGAAACCAATAATTTATAAAAGTTTTTTCTTCGGCTTGTAAATTCATTCTGCTAGCCACTTCGTTTACCATAGGAGCAGAAAACATTGCGCCTGCTGGCATAGGAATTAAACCTAAAAAAGCGGGGATAAAAGCTAAAATCAATCTATGGTCTTTAACTAATTTCTGCAAAGAATCTACTATATCTCTTAAGCTTTCTATTTTTCTTAAAACTCCGCTTAACAAAAAAACCAAAACAATTATTCCAAATAACTTAAGAGTCATAGAATCTATTATTGCCAAAACAACATTTAAGATTATATCTTTTACCCTTAATCTAAATAATATCCCTAATAATAAGGAGGCAAATATCATAATATATCCAAGATTCCATTTCTTCCTGATTAAAAAAACAATTAACCCAACTACTCCTAATAATTTTATAATTCCTGCCACTTCAATTTCCCCCATTTATTTTTTCTGCAATTTATTTTCTGTATCCTTCTGTTTTTTTTCTTTTATTTTATTTGCTTCCTCTCCAAATTTAACTCCATGGATATTAACATTAATCTTTAAAATATTTAAACCGGTCATAGATTCAAGAGTGTTCTTTACTTTATGTTGAACTTCTTCTGCTACCTTAAAAATTCCTACTTCATAATTTGTAATAATAGAAATATTAACTGTTGCTTCTCCCTGCTTCATCCACACCTCTACTCCTTTAACCAGCTCCTTTTTGGGCAGTACATTAGCTGAATCTCCTTTATATCCGCTACTAATGCCAACTACTCCTTTAACCTTTATGGTTTCAAGGGCAGCAATTATTGCTACTACTTCCTTTGAAACTGTAATGTTTCCTAATTCTTTGGTTTTATCTTTAATAACTTGGTTTTCTATCATTATCTTCTTCCTCTATTCCTCTCTTTCCCCTTTTTTCTTTTTAATTCTAGGGGGGTAATTTTTTATTCTGTTTTACCTATTCTTTTTCTTTGTCTTCATAAAATATTTTATCAATATTTATCTTGATCTCCTTTGTTTCTATTCCAATTGTTTCTAAAATATATTCTTTTAACCTTC
>NZ_PFKO01000039.1:0-2308 GCF_002784285.1 Candidatus Infernicultor aquiphilus | reverse complement strand
GGGAAGATGTAATAGGTTTTTTTGGTATTTTCCAAGTAAATTTCTATCTTCCTGACTATATTGGATTAGGTAAATCAGTTTCTCGCGGATTTGGAACCATTCGAAAAATAAAAGAATAAAAAAAGAGAAGATAAAATATGCAATTAGTTATAAATTCCAGAGGTGCGTATTTACGTAAACAGAATAATTGTTTTCTAATTAAGAATGATGATAAAGTTTTTGAAGTTTCCGTTAAAAAAATTGAAAGCATTTTAATAACCACTAGTGCGTACATTTCAACTGATGCTATCAAGTTTGCCATGGATAATAATATTGATATTGTTTTTTTAGATTATTTTGGCAATCCTTATGGAAGGGTATGGCATTCTAAATTAGGGAGTACTACCTTAATTAGAAGAAAACAATTGGAAGCTTCTATCGGCGAAAAGGGCTTGAATTTAGCAAAAGAATGGATAACTGGTAAGATAGATAATCAGATTGATTTTCTTAAAAGTTTAAAAAATTCCCGGTCTAAAAAAGAAAACCGCATAAATGAATATATAATTTCTTTAGAAAAAAGGAAATCTATGATAACAAAAATAGAAGGGGCTATAGAAGAAAAGCGAAACAATATTATGGCTATTGAGGGCATAGCCGGTAAAGAATATTTTGAAGCCTTAAGCTATATCATGCCGGATGGATTTAAATTTAAAGGGAGAAGCAGAAATCCTGCCCAAGATGAATTTAATTGTTTGCTAAACTATGCATATGGAGTACTTTATTCAATGGTAGAAAAATCTTGTATTATTGCAGGTCTAGATCCCTATATCGGATTTATCCATGCTGATAATTACAATAAGAAGTCTTTAGTATTTGATCTTATCGAAATGTATAGGGTATTTGCGGAAAAGACCGTGATGTATTTATTTAGTAAAAGAAAGGTTAAAAAAGAATACTTTGACAAAATTAAAAATGGTCTTTCACTTAATCAAGAAGGTAAAGCATTATTAATAAATGAATTAAATGATACTTTTGAAACTACAGTTCGTTATAGAGGAAGAAATATTAAAAATAAGAATATAATTCAGTTTGAGTCTCATCGGATTGCTAATAATTTATTAAAACAGAAATGAGATTATCCTAATGTTAGTATGGGTGATATATGACATCGCAAAAAATAAAACTAGAAGTAGAGTGGCAATACATTGTAAGGGTTATGGACTTTATAGAGTTCAAAAGAGTGTTTTTTTGGGAACTTTAAATAAGAATGAAATAGATGAGTTATCCTTACGATGTGATAATATTATTGATAAGAACGAGGATTCTGTATATATTTTCCCAATGTGTGATGAGGATTTTAAAAAAGTTAAACTATTAGGTCAAGCCTTTGATAAAAAAATGGTAAAAGATGAAATAATTGCTAAACTTTTTTAGAGGAAAAGAAATAAAGTGGAGGAAATTTTAAAAGAAGGGGTGTATATTACTCCCTCAGAAGTAATAGAATATTTATATTGCCCGAGATTTATCTACTTTATGAATTGTCTTGCCATCCCCCAGCATGAAGAACAAAGGTATAAAGTACTAATGGGAAGGGAAATTCACCAGGAAAAAGCTAAATTAAATAAAGCTTATCTAAGGAAAAAACTACCTTGCATTAAAAGAGATATTTCTGTTTATTTGGCTTCTAGCAAGTATCATTTAAAAGGGGTAGTTGATGAGGTTTTATTTTTAGAAGATGGTACTCTCGCACCATTTGATTATAAGTTTACTGAATATAAAGATAGGTTATATCGTACCCATAAAATTCAATCTACCTTGTATGCAATTTTAATTAAAGAAAATTACCAAAAGAATGTAAACCGAGGATATATTTGTTATACTCGAAGTAAGAATTTAGTAAAAGAAATAGCTTTTCAAGAAAGAAATTTTGAAAAAGCATTAGATATAATTGAAGATATATTAAGGATAATTCAATCAGGATATTATCCTAATGGAACAAAATATTTATCTAAATGTATCGACTGTTGTTACAAAAATATTTGTATTTAGGAGGGAAAAATCATGAAAGGATTATATTATAATATTTTCAGGTTACAAAAAGTATGTAAAGAGTATCATAAAAGTGTTTTTTTAAAACTAAATTATATTAAAAAAAAGAAAAGTAAGTATGGGAAATATTCATAAAGTTATTGAATTATTTAATTTTTTTGATATTATGAGTTGAAGAGTAACATCCATTAAAACAAGGATTGAAACTGCTGGTGCATAGTCACGATAAAGTCTTGTTATGTACGTTGAAGAGTAACATCCATTAAAACAAGGATTGAAA
>NZ_PFKO01000107.1:0-2380 GCF_002784285.1 Candidatus Infernicultor aquiphilus | reverse complement strand
TATCAGAAGTTCCTCAACGAGAAGAAGGTATGAATCCTTACGAAGTGATGCTTTCTGAATCCCAGGAAAGAATGATAGTAGTTATCAAAAAAGGAAAAGAGAAAGAAATTAAAAATATTTTTGATAAATGGAGGTTAAATTTTGCCATTATAGGGGAGGTTACTTCTGATCAGAATTTTAGAATCAAGGATCGAGGTAAGGTGGTAGCTGAAATACCAGCTAAGTCATTAACTGAGGGAGTCCCCATTTGCTTTAGAAAAGGGAAAAAACCGGTTTATTTGGAAAAGATTAATATTTTAAACTTGAAAAAACTGGCTGAGCCCAAAGATTTTAACCAGGCTTTATTGCAACTATTAAGCTCTCCGAATATAGCTAGCAAAGAGAATATTTACGAACAGTATGATCATATGATCCAAACTAATACCCTAATTTTTCCTGGCGATGATGCTGCTATATTAAGAATAAGGGGGACTAAAAAGGCTATGGCCTTAACTACTGACGGCAATGGAAGGTATTGTTATCTTGATCCTTTTCTGGGGGGGAAGATTGCAGTAGCAGAGGCTGCTCGCAACCTTTCTTGTAAGGGGGCTTTGCCTCGAGCAGTGACCGATTGTCTGAATTTTGGAAATCCCGAAAAAGAGGAGATATATTGGCAATTAGAAGAGGCAATTAAAGGGGTGAGTGAGGCTTGCCGGGTATTAGAGACCCCCGTAATAAGTGGAAATGTAAGTTTGTACAATGAAAATAAGGGAGAGGCTATTTTCCCCACGCCGATAATTGGAATGATTGGTATAGTTGAAGATTACCATAATATTTGTTCCTTGGAATTTAAAAATGAAGGTGACCTCATTATACTTTTAGGGGAAAATAAAGAGGAATTAGGGGGGAGTGAATATTTAAAGGTTTTTCATAATTTGGAAAGAGGAGTGCCTCCCCAAATAGATTTAATCAAAGAAAAGGCAGTACAACAGGTTTGCCGAGAAGCGATAAATGAGAATTTACTTTCTTCTGCGCATGATTGTTCAGATGGGGGCTTGGCTGTAACCCTGGCGGAATGTTGTATTACCGGGGGAAAGGGGGCCAAAGTAGCGCTTCCAGAAAAGATTCGAAATGATGCCTTATTATTTGGAGAGACCCAATCCCGAATCATTATTTCTATCTCTCCTAAAAATCTATCCTGGTTACAGGAAATGGTAAATAAAAATAAAGTTTCCTTTCAGGTATTAGGCCAAATAGAAGGGGACAGGCTGCAGATTAAAGGTTTAATTAATTTAAAAGTAGAAGAATTAGAAATGGCCTGGAAAGGAGATTGGGTAAAGAATAATGCATGAGGAATGTGGAATTTTTGGTATTTATAATCAAGAAGACAATTCTTTAGAGGTAGCTAAAATAACTTATTTTGGACTTTATGCCCTTCAACACCGAGGACAGGAGAGCGCAGGAATAGCTATATCCGATGGTGAAAAAATTTTAGTGTATAAAGACTTAGGATTAGTTTCAGAAGTATTTAACGAAGAAAAGCTAAAGACTTTGCAAGGTAATTGTGCTATTGGTCACGTGCGGTATTCAACTACAGGGGCTAATAATTGGGTGAATAGTCAACCTTTATTAAAAAAATATCAGGGAGGGACTTTTTCTTTAGCTCATAATGGTAATTTGGTAAACCAAGATGAACTAAAAAGAATATTTAAGGGGGAGGTTAATAAATTTTCTTCTTCCTCAGATAGTGAAATGATCTGTAATTTGATAGCGGCGAGTCAGGAAGAAAATATTGAAAATAGCATTAAAACTGTAGCAGCTTTACTAAAAGGGGCTTTTTCTTTAGTGATAATGACTGAAGACCAATTAATCGGATTAAAAGATTCTTTTGGTTTCCATCCCCTGGCTTTAGGAAAATTGGGAAATTCCTATGTTCTTGCCTCTGAGACCTGTGCGTTTAGTCTTATTGGGGCTGAATTTATTCGAGAAATAGAACCAGGAGAAATGGTAGTAATAGATAAAAAGGGATTGAAATCCACCAAAATATTGTCCAGTAAGAGGAAGGCATTTTGTATTTTTGAATTTATCTACTTTGCTCGTCCAGATAGTAATATCTATGGAGAAAATGTAGCTTTAAGTCGGCAAAAGATGGGGCGAAAATTGGCTCAAGAATACCCGGTGGCAGCAGATCTAGTGATTCCTGTTCCTGATTCGGGCGTTTCTGCCGCTCTGGGTTATGCCAATTATTCTGGTATTCCTTATGGAGAAGGATTAATAAAAAATCGTTATGTGGGCAGAACTTTTATCCAGTCAGACCAGTTAATTCGGGAAGGTTCGGTGAAGATTAAACTTTCTCCTTTAAAAGAAATTTTAAATGGTAAAAGAGTAGTATTGATAGATG
>NZ_PFKO01000390.1:570-2170 GCF_002784285.1 Candidatus Infernicultor aquiphilus | reverse complement strand
TCTCTAAGATAAAAACCCTTCAATCCAGGTGAAAAACTTCTTCCAGTGAGATTGATTAAACAGTCAAATTTATCTTTTTTATATATTTATTATACTTTCTTATAATATATCCCCCTATTCTATTTTCTTATCGCCCGATTATTCCTTCGTCTAAAACAATACAGTCCTCCTTCTATCTCCTACCATATAATGGCCCGAAGTTATTACAGGCTCTAAAGTCTGCAGATTCTAAACCCTTGGTGCCAAAGGAGGCCCAGGTCTTTGGTCTGAAGATCTGTTCTTCTGGGACATTGTGCATAGCTACTGGTATCCTGAACATAGAGGCAAGAGTAATCAGGTCTTTTCCGATATGACCATAACTTATTGCTCCATGATTAGCTCCCCAATTATTCATCACCGAATAGACCTCTCTAAAGGCTCCTTTACCGGTTAGTATAGGAGCAAACCAGGTGGTAGGCCAGGTAGGATCAGTTCGTTCATCCAGGATATGGTGAACTTCAGGAGGTAGATTTACCGTATAGCCTTCAGCAATCTGTAATACTGGTCCTAAGCCTTTAATGAGGTTGATCCTTACCATAGTTACTGGCATTGCTCCTTTGGTATAGAAGGTAGAGGAATATCCTCCTCCTCGAAAATATTCCAGATTAGCTGGACTCCATCTGGTGCTAGCTAAACACTTCTTTACTTCCTCTTCGCTTATCTTCCAAAAGGGTTTCATAGTTGATTTTCCATCTTCTTTTTGCTGGCCAGTAGCATCCAAAGTAGTAGCACCAGAATTGATCAGGTGAAGGATACCACCTTTAGCCAGACCGGTTAGTTCTTTTCCGGTTACTCTCTTTACTGCTTCAGGACTCCAGTATGTTCGGATATCCGAAAAGATCTGGGCGCGATCGGTAAGAAGATGATTAAATAACATCGCTACTCCATTAAGACTATCATTTTCAGTCGCAAAAATAAAAGCCTCCCTTATACCATTCCAATCAAAGGAAGTATTTAAGATAGTCTCCATAAAATCACCATTGGGGAAGTGATCGGTCCACTGCCTTTGTCCCTGAAATCCAGCGACAATAGCATTATGACCTTCTGCCTCTTCGACAAATCCAATTTCAGTTAATCTTTCATTCCCAATCATTAGATCTCGAGCTATTAAGGTCATCTTGACTACCATTTCCCATTCTGCATCTTTTTGTTGGCGAGAATGTCTTATCTCTCTTTTATTTCTATCTTCTCCTTCTGGACAATTTTTTTTAACCCAACGAAGAGCTTTTTGATATTCTTCTTGATCATATATTTCTTCTTCTATCCTTCTGATCATCTCAGACATATCTACATATTCTACTCTCATCCCCAGATAATCTTGAAAGAAATCAGGGGAAACCTGGGAACCAGCGATTCCCATAGAAACACTTCCCACGGAAAGATAAGATTTCCCTTTCATAGTGGCAACGGCCAGCCCGGCTTTGGTAAATTGTAACAATTTTTGTTGGACATCTTCGGGAATAGTTTTATCATCCTTATCCTGGACCTCTTTACCATAGATACCAAAAGCAGGTAGTCCAATCTGGTCATGGCCAGCAAGAGCAGCAGATAAATATACCGC
>NZ_PFKO01000390.1:0-277 GCF_002784285.1 Candidatus Infernicultor aquiphilus | reverse complement strand
TCCTGCGTCCATCGATGATGGGACGGATACCGATTTTGGGAAGTCTTCCCTGCAGTCTTTTTTGAATGTTTGACATTTTTTTATCCCCCCTTTAAGTTATTAGTAATATTTTTAAAGAATTCTTTTAACTATTATGATTAATTTTATATGCTATAAAAATAAATTTATTAAAAAATTCTATCTCTCTTTATGGTAGAGAGAGATAAATTCTTCTGCTTCTTGAAGTATAGGCATAGAATTAGATGCTCCATATCTTGTTCCAACAATCGTAGCTACT
>NZ_PFKO01000212.1:0-2381 GCF_002784285.1 Candidatus Infernicultor aquiphilus | reverse complement strand
AAATAAGAGTTTTATTTGATTTTTATTCAATATTTTTTAATCTTTTAGGTTAGGTAAAAGATGTAATTGTAACACAGTCTGAATACCGGGTCGGATAAATCCGACCCCTACATTACCATTTTGTTTACTTTTTGGGTTACAACCAACATATTACTAATCTCTTTTCTTTACTATATACTATTCACTATATACTACATACTATATACTATATACTGATTTACTATTTTATTCCTCCGAATAGGGTTTTTTCTTTTTTTAATCTTCTTATTTCATCTCGAAGCAAGGCAGCTCTTTCAAAATCTAAATTTTTTGCTGCTTGTATCATCTCTTTTTCTAAAGATTTTATTAACCAACTCAAGTTATTTTGGCTTAAATACTTTCCTGATTCTTCACTAACCGATGAAATATTATCCAGGTCATTTAAATTATTAATCCTAATAAATTCTTCTATTGGTTTGATTATAGTTTGAGGTATTACCGAGTATTGGTGATTATATTCTAATTGTATCTTTCTTCTTCGATTAGTTTCCTTTATTGCTCTTTCTATTGATCCAGTAATATTTTGACAATATAAAATAACGGTACCATTTATATTTCTTGATGCTCTTCCCATAGTCTGGATTAAGGAAGTTTCTGACCTTAGAAAACCTTCTTTATCCGCATCCAAAATAGCTACTAAAGATACTTCTGGGAGGTCTAATCCTTCTCTTAAAAGATTAACTCCCACCAATACATCAAACTTACCTAATCTTAAATCCTTTAGTATGTTAATCCTTTCTAAAGTTTCAATTTCTGAATGAAGATACCTCACTTTTATATTAATTCCTTCCAGATACTCAGCTAAATTTTCTGCCATTCTTTTAGTTAAAGTAGTTACTAATACTCTTTCTTTTTTCTCAGTCCTTTTTTTAATTTCTTCTATTACACTATCAATCTGATTCTTTATTGGTTTTAAGATTACCTCTGGATCAACTAATCCCGTAGGTCTAATAATTTGCTCAACTACTTGTTCACCTCTTTCTAATTCATATTTAGCGGGAGTAGCTGAAACAAAGATAACTTTTTTCATATAATTTTCTATTTCTTTAAAATATAAAGGTCTATTGTCATAAGCAGAAGGTAAGCGAAAACCATAATTTATCAAACTGTCTTTTCGAGATTTATCGCCTGCAAACATACCTCTTAATTGAGGAATAGTAACATGAGATTCATCAACAAACATTAAAAAATCAGAAGGAAAATAATCCAACAAAGTGGCCGGGGGCTCTCCTGATTTTCTTCCACTAATATGACGAGAATAATTTTCAATCCCGCTACAATATCCTACTTCTATTAACATTTCCAAATCATATTTAGTTCTTTCTTCTAATCTTTGAGCCTCTAAGTGTTTTCCCTCTTTTTTAAAATATTTTAATCTTTCTCTTAATTCTTCTTCGATAGATAAAACTGCTCTTTCTAATTTATCTTTAGTAGTGACAAAATGTTTAGCCGGATAAACTATTAATTTATCTTTTCTTTCTATAACTTTTCCGGTTAAAGGATCTATCTTAGAAATTACTTCTATTTTATCACCCCATAACTCTATACGAAAGGCATATTCTAAATAAGAAGGAAATATTTCGATTACATCTCCTCTAATTCTAAAACATCCTCGATGAAAATCGACATCATTCCTCTCGTAATGTATATTTATAAGCCTTTCCATAATTTTATATCTTTCACAGATTTCATTCTTATTAACTGTTAATACCAACTCTTTATAATCTTGGGGTGAACCTAACCCATAAATACAAGATACACTGGCTACTATAATTACATCCCTTCGTTCCAAAAGGGAGCTGGTAGCAGATAGTCTTAATCGGTCAATCTCTTCATTTATAGAAGAATCTTTCTCAATATAAGTATCGGTACGGGGAATATAAGCTTCTGGTTGATAATAATCATAATAACTTACAAAATACTCTACCGCATTGTTAGGAAAATATCTTCTAAATTCACTACATAATTGAGCAGCTAAAGTTTTATTATGGGAGATCACCAGGGTGGGTAATTGAATCTCTTGAATTACATTAGCCATAGTAAAAGTCTTCCCTGAACCAGTAACTCCAAGTAAAGTTTGATATTTATAATTATTATTTATCCCTTCTATCAATTTTTTTATAGCCTGGGGTTGGTCTCCTTGAGGGGGATAATCAGACACTAAATCAAAATTTTGGGTCATTTACAGCACCTTTTTAAAAATATAGGTTGAATTTAAAAATTAATGAAAAGAGTTTTGAACCCGTTTCGGGTCGGATAAATCCGACCCCTACAAGAAAACTATCGTAAAAGCTTACCATTATTTAAGTATCATAGATGTAGGGGCTTGATTCATCAAGCCC
>NZ_PFKO01000345.1:0-2125 GCF_002784285.1 Candidatus Infernicultor aquiphilus | reverse complement strand
AACTCTTTTAAACCATAAATATACTTTTTATTGCCCAATGATTTCTATGAATAAACAAGAGGGCTTTATGGAGAGCGGAAGAAAATTTTTAGAAGAAATTTCTGATTTATTAGCCGAGTTCGGTGTAACTACTCAAAAGATAAGTCAGAGAATTGAATATATAAATAAAGAAGGGAATATATCTCATCGACTTCGATTAATTCTTTCTGATCAGACTCAGGATTTAATTAATCTTTATGGCAAGATTGGTTTTGAATATAATAAAAAGCGGAGTTTCATTGCTAATGCCACCGTACACTATTTAAAAGTTAAACAATTAATTATTGAAAAAAGGAATGGAATTGCGATTCAGGCTAAAGAATTAAAAACAAAAGAGGGAATAGGGGCGAAAGCTATTTATAAGCAGATTGATTCATCTTATACTAATCTTCGTTTCATTGAACGTTCCATTTATGAAGAAAGAAAGTCTTCTTCCAGGATAAGTTTTAATGCTCTCTCTTTTAAAAGTTTTATGAATAAAAATACCGAAGGGTTAGGTCATTCCGGGATGTTATGGGATGAAATAATCAGTAAGCAGAAAGTGGATTTTAATGATTATGTATATGATTTTACCGTAGAACATCCTCACCATAATTTTGTAGCCAATAATTTTGTAGTCTCCAATTGTGGGATCCGATTAGTAAGGACTAATTTGACCTTAAAAGAAGTGAAACCCAAGATTGAATTGTTGGTTGATGAGCTATTTAGGGCTATCCCCTCAGGGTTAGGTTCGAAAGGAAGGATAAGGATAAGTTATAATGAGATGAGAAAGGTATTAAGGGAAGGTACTAAATGGGCGGTAAAGAGTGGATACGGCTGGGAGGAAGATGTATTATTTACTGAAGAAGAAGGGAGTATGAAAGAAGCCAATCCTGATTTAATTAGCCAGCATGCCCTGGAAAGAGGAAAACCTCAACTAGGCACTCTGGGTTCTGGAAATCATTTTTTAGAGATTCAAGTAGTGGATAAAATCTATGACCCTGAAATTGCTCGGGAATTAGGATTAGAAGAGGGTCAGATAACCGTTATGATTCATTGTGGTTCACGAGGGTTGGGACATCAGGTCTGTACCGATTATTTAGTGACGATGCAAAAGGCGGTACAGAAGTACGGAATAAAACTTCCCGATCGTCAGTTGGCCTGTGCTCCTTTAGATTCCCCAGAAGGCAAGAATTATTATGCCGCTATGGCTGGTGCGGCAAACTATGCCTGGGCCAATCGGCAATGTATAATGCATTGGACTCGAGAGGTTTTTGCCAAGGTTTTTCGAAGTACTCCAGAAGAGTTAGAGTTGAAGTTAATCTATGATGTGGCTCACAATATTGCCAAGATAGAGGAACATAGTTGGGGAGGCCAAAAAATAAAATTATGTGTGCACCGAAAAGGGGCTACTCGTGCCTTTCCTCCCTTTCATCAGGATATACCGGAAAGATACCAAAAAATAGGTCAACCGGTATTAATTCCTGGAGATATGGGAAGGTGTTCATATTGCCTGGTAGGGACCGAGAAGGCTATGGAAGAGACCTTTGGGTCAACCTGTCATGGAGCAGGAAGAGTAATGAGTAGAATGGCAGCGAAAAAACAAGCAAGGGGAAGAGATATTCAACAAGAATTAAGAGAACGAGGGATAATTGTAAAGGCAGAAAACCGGGGAACCTTGGTTGAAGAGATGTCTGATGCCTATAAAGATGTAAGTGAAGTAGTAGAAGTAATGCATCAGACCGGTATATCTAAAAAAGTAGCCCGCATGAAACCATTGGGAGTTATAAAGGGATGAAAATCAATTGACCAATTGACCAATTATCCAATTTGCCAATTAAGTCAGTGAATAGTATATAGTAAAGAAGCCAGGAGCCAGAAATTAGAAAAAGTAGGGGCGTATTGTATACGCCCTCAATGATCTATATAAAATAAAGCCGTAGGACAGACGTCTCGCCTGTCACTATACGCTTATTACGCATTACATATTACTTATTTTAAGAGGGAGGAGACCATGTTAGATTTAAAACTTATCCGTTCCAATCCAGAAAAAGTAAAAGAGGGATTAAAGAAGAGAGGGTCAGAGATTGATTTAGATACCATACTC
>NZ_PFKO01000210.1:0-2400 GCF_002784285.1 Candidatus Infernicultor aquiphilus | reverse complement strand
CCAACGAACATATCTCCACTAATTCCAGAAAAACAATCAAAATAGGCAATTCTCATTCCTTCACCTCATTTAACTGATTAATTAAACTGGCCATATAGCCTGCTCCAAACCCATTATCAATATTTACTACTGCTAATCCGGGGGCACAACTATTCAGCATAGTTAATAAAGGAGCTAACCCTTTAAAGCTTGCCCCATAACCTATACTGGTAGGAACCGCAATGATAGGCTTATCTACTAACCCACCTATTACGCTGGGTAAGGCCCCTTCCATTCCTGCCACCACAATCAGTACATTAGCAGCTAACAATTTTTTTGAGTTATCTAAAAGTCTATGCAGGCCGGCTACTCCTACATCATAAAGACGTTCTACTTTATTGCCCATCAACTCAGCAATAACTGCGGCCTCTTCAGCTACTGGAATATCAGCAGTACCGCCACTAACCACTAAAATATATTTTGAGCTGACCTTCTTCTCTTCCTCTTTAACTGCCACAATTTTGGCTTCTTTAAAATAGGTTACCTCTGGAATAATTTCTTTAATGGTTTGATATATTTCAGAAGTAGCCCGAGTAGCAATGATTTTTCCTTTAATCTCTTTTATTCTTTTGGTTATTTTGCTTATCTGCTCTAAAGTCTTACCTGGGCAGAAAATAACTTCCGGGAAGCCTTTCCTTAAATGCCTCTGACTATCTATTTTAGCAAAACCCATTTCCTCATAAGGAAAATGTTTGAGTCTTTCTAAGGCCTCTTTTAGATCTATTTGACTGGATTTAAATTGCTGTAATATATTTTCAATTTCTTCTCTTTTCACTATTTAATCCTCACTTTTCTCACCGATACTTTCCTCCATACTCCCGCTTCGGTATCCTTGTAAATCAAGGGTAATATAGATAAATCCCCATTTTTTTAATTTAGTAATTATCTTTTTCCTTAAATCTTCTTCCCTTAATAAAAGAAGATCTTTTGGTCTTACTTCGATTCGAGCTAGGTTATGATGACATCTTACTCTTACCTGTTCAATCCCTAAATGATGAATAAATTCCTCCGCCTGTCCTATCCTTCCCAATTTTTCTAAAGTTATCTTATCTCCATAGGGAATCCTGGTAGCTAAACAGGAATTAGAAGGTTTATTCCAGGTGGGTAAATCCATTTCTTTAGAAAGAAGGCGAATATCATCTTTAGTAAGAAGTACTTCTTGTAAAGGACTTCTTATTTTAAGTTCCTTAATAGCCTTCCTTCCGGGACGATAATCACCAAGGTCATCATAGTTAGAACCATCTACTACAAAATTCAAATTATGTTCTTTAGCTATTTCCTTTATTTGGCTGAATAGTTCTTTTTTGCAAAGATAACATCTCTCTGGTGGATTTTTTACAAATTCTTTTCTAGATAATATGTTAGTTTTAATAATCAGATGTTTTACTCCAATTTTTTGTGCCATCTTCTGAGCAACAATCATTTCACTAAGGGGATGAATTTCTGACCTCATTGTAACCGCCAGCACCTTATCTCCCAATTCTTCCTCGGCAATTTTTAATAAAAAAGTACTATCCACTCCTCCCGAATAAGCCACTAAAACACTCTTCATTTCAGATAATATTTTACCTAAATTTTTTAATTTTTCTTCTCTCAAAATTCAATTCCTTTTCTTGCTTCCACTCCTTTTTGATAAGGGTGTTTAACCTCTCTCATTTCAGTAACCAGATCAGCAATTTCAATTATCTCTTGAGGTGCTTTTCTTCCAGTGATAACTACTTCTACCTTCTCAGGCTTTTCCTTTATTTTTTTAATAACTTCTTTTAAATCCAATAATTCGTAATATAAGGCCAGATTAAGTTCATCGAAGATGACCAGATCATAATTACCACTTTGTAGCCCTTCTACACCAAAAGAAAAAGCCTTTTCGGCTTCCTCATAATCTATTTTTTTTGCTTTTCCTTTATAGATGAATTCTTTAGTGCCAAAGGTTTCTAAAGTAATGTGGGGTATTAATTTAAGAGAATGAAGCTCTCCATAGTCCCATTTTTTCATAAATTGGATTATTAAAACCTTCATTCCACTGCCTGCCGCCCTTAGAGCTAGACCCAAAGCTGCAGTGGTTTTTCCTTTCCCATCACCGGTATAGACTTGTATCAATCCTACCATCAACAAAATACCTCCGTTACTGTCCAAGCTTGCACCTTTTAAATTATTATACCAAAATAATTAACAAAAAACACCTTATTTTAATCATTTATATAATGCTTATCTAATTATATGGTTATTTCCCAAAAAGCTAAAAATATTTTCAATAGATTATATATCTGATGCGTTGCAGATAATTTTATAGTAAATTATGATTTTTTGGTTATAATTATGTTGTAGGGGTTCGATTTATCGAACCCGTAAATAAGCGGG
>NZ_PFKO01000086.1:1571-2404 GCF_002784285.1 Candidatus Infernicultor aquiphilus | reverse complement strand
CATTTTCTCTTTAATTTATGTGCTACTGCGGTGGTTGTGCCAGAGCCTAAGAAGAAGTCTATAACAAGGTCGTTCTCGTTGGAAGTAGATTCTATGACTCTTTTCAATAAAATCTCAGAATTTTGGGTAGAAAACTTTTCTGCTGTAAAAACACCAAATTCATACCCGGGTAGATCTGACCAATTATTATCTATAATAACATTGGAATCTTGAAGTTTTTCTGGGATGTAATTAATTTTTTCCCCTTTTGAATTTATATATGAGAGGGATTTGTTAATTTTAATTCTTCCTTCTTTGGTTAATTCATCTATTTTTTCTTGTGAATTAGTCCAATGTCTATCTTTTGGCGGATATAACAAAACCTTCTCTTCGCCTACTATAAAATATTTAGGAATTTTACTTGCTCCTGCCGAATGAGCCCACTGCCATTTACTTTCAAGAATTTTATGACAAAAAATACATTCTCTTTGCTTTTGTAATTGATTTAACTTAAATAACTCAGTTAAGGAATATAAAAAGAGACTCTCTGTTGTTGTGGTAAATGCTTCTGAACTTTTCTGAAAACGATTTATTATAATCTCATTCCTAAAATTCTCCTCATCAAAAACCTCATTCATTAAAAGTCTAACATACATGTTTCCGTTATAGTCACATCGGACAAAAATACTTCCTTTGGGATTCAAAATATCTTTGGCTACTCGCAATCTATTTTCCAGTAAGGTTATCCAGCTTGCGTCTTTATATTTCACCGAATAAAAGTAGTCGGCATCAGATTCTTTATTAAAAGGCGGATCAATGTAAATGGTCTGCACTTTCTCTTTGAACTTGGGTAA
>NZ_PFKO01000086.1:1153-1543 GCF_002784285.1 Candidatus Infernicultor aquiphilus | reverse complement strand
CTCTTAATTAGCCAACCATCTAAGGCATTATCTAAATCATCAAATAATCCCAGAATTTCAAATTCTATATCTTTGAAATATTTCGTATCAATAGGTAAATGTTTATATTTCAGATTTAATTCCCCTTTTCCCAAAAGGGGTGTCTGCATAGCAGACGGGGTATTATCTTTTATGTATTGCTGAATTTGTTCAACAACAAGATTAAGCGATTTTTTTACATCTATATCTTTGAAATGTAATACTTCTAATCCGATGGATTTTAAAAATTCGTCTCTTTTTTTATCATATTCACCTTTGAAATCATGACTTTCGCCATCTATTTCAATTACAAGATTTAATTTGGGACAATGAAAATCAACAATATAATTCCCTATTACTTGCTGTCGGGTA
>NZ_PFKO01000086.1:0-801 GCF_002784285.1 Candidatus Infernicultor aquiphilus | reverse complement strand
TCCAAATCTTTACTAATTCATCTTCGAATTGTGAGATAAAATCAATGATTTTGAAGGAAATATCTTTTAAAATTTGCAATTGTTTTATTCTTTCCTCTGACCATTCACTTTCACCAGAAAAAACATATTGATAAAGCCAGATATCAAATTGTTCTTTTAAAAATGTTTTGGCATCTTTATTGATAAAATAATCAACTTCGTTCTGCTTTTCAAAAATTCTAAAAGCTTTCTCTAAAGTATCTTCATTTATGTTTATGCCTTCTTTTTTTAAGTCTTTTAAAATATCAACTATTTTAGTTTTCTTTCCTCTTTCAGAATAATAAACATTAAAGACAAATACCCCATCAAACCTTCGGTTTGACACCCCTTTACAAAAGGGGAATATTCCATCTTCTCTCTTCTCTTTAAATTCATAAACAATTTCTTTCTTTTCGTTTGCCCTTTTATATTCAAGGTCAGATACATCAAAGAAAAACTTAAAATCATCTACTTCTACTTTTAGATTTTTAAACAATCGATCAGTTTTAACATAATAAAGCATATGAGTTTTCCAGAAGAGCATTACATCCTTATCGTCAGTATAGACTTTCTCATATACATTTTGATGAAGAGGAGTATATCTGAAGTAAATCGAACCACTTTCGGAAAAATAACGATTAAAAAAAGTATAAAGTCGGTTAAAAAGTTCTTCTCTAAAATTAGGGAATGGTTTTAATGCCTCATCAATATCTTTTTGTAATTTAGGGAAAACTCCTTTTTCATAATATCGTGACTTAATCTTCATTAAATTAATATAACCAG
>NZ_PFKO01000121.1:0-2416 GCF_002784285.1 Candidatus Infernicultor aquiphilus | reverse complement strand
TGTTTTCAATTCCCTCCTTCAACTTCTCCACCACATAATCAATCTGCTCTTCCTTTAAATTATTAAAAAACGGCAAGGCAATTGTTCTTATATCTTGTCCCCGCAAAATTTTTAAAAATCCTTCTCTTTAAATAGAAAATATTGAAAAAATAATATCTATTCTAAATAATATTTTTTATTTTATCTCTTTTAAAAGTTGGAAATAACGTTCTCTGCTTATCCCCGCAGTTCTTATGTTGTTTCTGATTACAAATACTGGTACTGCTGGCCAATTAGGTACAACAATTGGTCTTATAACTCCTTGTTTTGTATAAACATAATGGTCACCTTCAATTCTTACGCATTTAAAACCATCTTTTTCAAATATTTTTCTAAGTCTACTTGCTGGAATGGGTACTATTTTGGGCATATACTATAATCCTGCAAATTCTGTTGCAACAAGTTTTGGTGGCAACCATTTGCCTTTTGCATCTTTTTTATAATTAGCTTCATCAAGTATGTCTTCAAGGGTATTCATTTTTTCAGCTTCTTCAAGAAATAATCTTATGGCTGTTTTGAGCATTTCTTTCGAGTGCTCAATAGTACTTCCGCAGCTGGAAATGTCAAGTTCGGGGCAATAAGCTATATAATTCTCATCTTCTTTAAAGACAAATATATCAAACTCAATTTTTACCATTTCTACCTCCTATTACATGAAACTTGTACCCCCATTTTCATGAGGGCAGGCTCTGTGAAAACGGGTAATGGGAATCCACTGTAAACCGAAAACCGACAACTGAAAACCTGTTTTTAAAGCAACTTATCCCCTTTTTTCTTCGCTATTAGACAATGTTTGCCTTTTTTTATTTCAGTGCGTTTAAAAACTCCTCTATAGTTAGATCAGCTCGAGCAATAAGTGATCTGAGAGTTCCTCTTGCAACTTCACTCCCACTTAAAAGTGGGATCTTCTACGTTAGACCAATACCTCTACTTCACGCATACTTACAGTGAGTGGCATATCCTGCTTATACCCCCTTGGTCATCTTTCTCTCAAAAATCCTCAAAGGCTTATTTTATAAATTCCATGACATTTTTATTTGTAAATTTATTATATCACAAAATAAAATATAGATAATCCATTTAAAAAATTACAACAATGGATTCCCATTGGAGACAAGGGGCATTCCAGAATACTATCACTATCCTGAATCAGCAGAATCGGGAATATTATTCCTTGCACTTCTCGGAGGTGCAGAGAGAACTCTCCGGAATGAAGGTAGAGCTGGGGAAAATTGAATAAAACCATTAATAATGGGGAGGATTTTATTTTTGTTATTTTCTAATTTTATAAATAGTAAAAAAAAATAGAACCGTCCCCTTTATTCAGTATAGTTTCAAAATGATTTCTGAAAAATCTACTAAATCTTCCAAATGATTCTTTATTATCGCTTGAATTATTTTGAGATTTAATTTCTGGTAATTATGTATTGCAATATTTCTAAAACCAACCATTGCTTTAAGCCTCTCTGACATTTCTGGATAAATAATTTTATTACTACTTAAAATCTCAAATGTTTCTCTACTTGCCTGGGGAAGTCCTAAATTTCTCTCTGCTATAACATGCATCCCCAGATCGATTACTGCTTCACATGCCCTTTGAATATTTAAGGTAATAGAGTCTTGCTTGGTATAATTTTCTAAATTTTCTGGATTATTTTCATATTCTTCATTTATTCTTTTAATACACTTTTTTATAATTTCTGTTTTATTCAAAACTATATCATCAATCATATTTAAGCACCTCTTACTCCTCGATTCGATCTTATTAATTATCTCCATCCTTTCTTCATTTAAAAGGGCATAATCTCTTATCGCTCTCATCTGAAAATACATCTTCCGAAGATTATCTGAATTATAGATAAGTTTTCCAGTCTTTATAATCTGAACCTTAAGAACGGTAGAAGCCTTATTTAAGTCTACAAGATCAATTTCTCTTTTTAAAACATCAGCCAATTTTTGGGAAAGGATAAATAATTTGTATTCATCTATTTGTCTGTCAGTCAAAATAGCAATATCTATATCACTATCTTTTCTCACTTTATCTTTTGAAATGGAACCAAAAATATATATCAATGAAGGTTTCAATGCATCCAATAAAACATTTTTTATAATTTCAATCTTTCTATTATCAATCATAAAGATCACCGACCTTAATAAACTTCATCGTGACTGCCGATATATCAATCAATAAGACCTCATCTTTTTTTACAAATTTAAAAATTACCCGACAATCATATAAACAACTAAATACCCACAAGCCCTTAAGTTTACCACTTAGTTTGTGAGTCTTTAACTGAGGATCAAAGGGATCTTTTGCAAATATCTCAAAAGCATCCCAGAATTTCTTTTTATACTCATCATTATTTTTTACTTTTTT
>NZ_PFKO01000389.1:0-2632 GCF_002784285.1 Candidatus Infernicultor aquiphilus | reverse complement strand
GAATAATTACTCCCTTAAAACTAAATGCAATTATAAGTGATAATCCATCTAAAGAAAATTTCTTAGGCCACCCGACCATTTGTATAGAAAATTTCCTATCCCAATACTCTACCATAATAATCTTTCCAGTAAAAAAATAATCATACTTTCTACCAACAACCCGGAGAAATTAACCAAAGAAATAAGTGAATATAAAAATATATCCAAAAATATCAAAATAATAAATATAGAATCTGTCCTTAAAACTATCACTTAAAGCTTACAATCGTTATTTTCTTTACTAAATACTAAATACTAACGACTTTTTTTAGATTGGTAGATTGGCCGATTGCCTGATTCTTTTTTGATTTTCTTTTTATTTCGATTGGCAGATTGGCCGATTGGCAGATTGAATTCGATCTCTTGACTTTATACTTCAATTGCAGTATAATTAATTTGAGGTGATAATATGAGAAGACAGACAAGTATAAGAGTAGAAGATAGGTTCTATAAAGAATCAGAGAAAGTATTCGATGCATTAGGATTGAGCTTTGGAGACGCAGTGAACTTGTTTCTTGCCAAGGTAGCCTTAGAGAAGAAGATACCATTTGAGGTAGGAATTCCTTCCGATAAACTCATAGAGAGAATTCATAATATTGAGAATAATGAAGACGTAGAAATTTACAATACAGCAGAGGAACTCTTTAAAGAACTGGGGATTTGACATTGTTAAAGATAAAAGTTGAGAAAAGGTTCAAGAAAGATGTGGAAAGGGATAGGAGAAGTGGTAAATACTCGCCATTAGATTTTGAAATATTAAAGCATATCATTACTACATTACAAGAAGAGAAACCAGTGGACCCTATTTATAAAAAGCATCCTCTACTTGGAACATCGAAAGGATATGAGGCAATACATATCAAAAGCGATTGGATTCTGATATTTAAAGTTGAAAAGCCTCTCCTAATACTTGCCATGATTGGTTCTCATCCTCAGGTGTACAAAAAACTGATAAAATAAAATAACAATTGATAAATGATTAATATATCTTTCTCTCTATTTTACGGAAATATAATATGAGATTTAAAGTTACTTTATTTACTATTTAGAAATACAAAGGAAAATAATATGTCAAGTAAAAATCATTTAAAGGAAATTACACAACAAATTGTAAAAGAAGTTGCTCCTGATAAAATTATCCTATTTGGTTCACAGACAAAAAAGGAACAGAGTAAAGAAAGTGATTACGATATTTTTGTGTTGAAAAATGACATTACTCACAGGAGAAAACTTGCCCAAAGGATTTACCTGAAGCTCAACGTAGATGTTCCTATTGATATAAAAGATTGTGGAAAAGCACCCCTTCTGATATCGCTCGAGAATTTACTCCTTCCCTTTCTCCCCGTGATGAGTTTCAGAGTAATTCTCCTCAGGAGGTAGGCCATCCTGGAAGAAGGAAAAAATTTAGTAATCCCAGAAAAGATTTTTCTTTTTCAGTGAACATCACTCCCATTAATCAGAAAATAGAAGATCAGATTGATCTAAGTGATATAAAAAGAAAAAATGTTCCCTTAGTAGAAGACTTAGAGACATTAGTTTATTTTTTTCGAGAAAACCAAATAGAAGTAACCATAAAGAATAGATGGATTCCTTTTAAATATCTAAAATTGATCGAAGAAAAATTTATCAGTCCGGATAAAGATAGTTTTAATTTATTAGATAAGGAAGAAAATAGGGGAGAAGAACCTTTCAAAAATTTACCCAGAAATCTTACGGAGAAAAAGTCTTTGAATTATTATTGACCTGGATTGAAAAGTTGAACTAGAAAAAACACAAGGAGGAAGTGTAAAAATGAACGATAAACTGCCATCTATTCAAGAGTGGAAAGACCTATATGATGCCGCAATAGAATTTAAGAGAAAAGAGTGTTGGAACTGGATGTGGGATTATGATTTATTTGGAGTGCAAAACCCGGTAACCGGGGAGATTGGGAAAAAATTATCCATCTCTTGAGGATATGCTCAATCTTCAAAAATTACTTATGGCTTCATTCGAAGATAGAAAATATTTACAGAAAGAAGATTTTCAAGTAATAAAAAAAATTGGTTTAAAATTTAGTGGACCTAATTCCTGGCCGTCATTTAGGAGTTATCGGCCTGGTTATTATCCCTGGTATTTAACCAGTGAAGAGGCAAGATATCTAACCTTATGTCTACAACAGGCAATCGATGTCTCGCTCCGTTTTAAAGATGATCCAGAAATGCTCACTCCCCCTGCCAGGAAAAATCATTATTTAGTTCGAGTCCCACAACAGGACAAGATCGGCGGTCTATCCTGGAAGGATGAGTGGATAGAGCCGTTGCCCTTTAAAAAAGCGGAAATTATTGTAGAACCTATCGATACAGATCGTTTGGAAAAAATCAAGAGAAGAATCCCTTATCGCCAAGGTGTTTGGGAGGTTGATTACTTTTACTATCCAAATCCAATTAAAGAAAAAGAAGAAAGGCCTTTTTATCCTTATATCACTTTATGGGTAGAACACGACTCAGGTTTTATATTAAAGCATCATTTAGCAAAACCTATAGAATGCATCTCCGAATTTCAAGGGCAATTCCTGAAACTTGCTGAAAATTATAAAACTCTGCCCCAGGAA
>NZ_PFKO01000298.1:1491-2366 GCF_002784285.1 Candidatus Infernicultor aquiphilus | reverse complement strand
GTAAGGAGAATTATTGCGATAAATATATATCGGGCGTATTTAGTAATAAAATTGGCCACTTTTTTCATCATTTTATTTTTTATTCTCTCCATTCCTCTCCATATTTTAAATCGGTTTTCATTATAACTGACTGGTCAGTCGAATGTCAAGGAAAATAAAAATAAAAAAATTTTTTTGTTACGGTTTTTTGTATTTGGAGTAGTGGTCGGATTTATCCGACCCATGTTTTTTAAGCAACTTTTCTAGCGGGTTCGATGAATCGAACCCCTACCTCTGGCTCTTGACGTCTAATTTTCCCTACGCAATACGCGATACGATATACACAATACGAGTAAAGCTTGACAAAAAGGGATATTAAAACCTATAATTAAGGCAACAAAATGAATATATAATTAAATATTTAAGGGGATAGTAGATAACAGTCATTCCCAGAGAACTGATGGCTGGTGAAAATCAGTAGGTGACTTTACCGAATTCCACCCCTCAATAATTTTCTGGTGAAATAGAGTATCCAGAGACGCACTATAGTGTGTTAAAAAATAGCCAATGAAGGATAGGATGTTCCTATTAAAATAGGGTGGCACCACGTGAGTAAGCTCTCGTCCCTGGTAGTATAGATATTACTAACTGACGAGAGTTTTTTGTTTAAATGAAAAGTTCAACAAGTTAAGACCCTCCCCCGCCCTCCCCCTTCGAGGGGGGAGGGTTTGGGTAGGGGTGAAAAAAGGTAATAAATATCTATGAAAGAATTTGAAATAATTGATCATACTGCTGATATCGGAATAGTTGCTTATGGAAAGACTAAAAGAGAAGTTTTCATCAATGCTGCTAAAGGGATGTTTGAAATTATCGCTGGAGAAGACAGAGACCTTAAA
>NZ_PFKO01000298.1:0-1357 GCF_002784285.1 Candidatus Infernicultor aquiphilus | reverse complement strand
TGATGTTCAGATTAAAGCAGAAGTTGGAGGAACGAAAATCAACCATCTTTCTATTAGAATAAAAAGAGAGGTAAAAGCAGTTACTTATCATGGTTTAGAAATCAAAAAAGATGAGGAAAGCGGACTCTGGAGTGCTCAAGTAATTTTTGATATCTAACCATAACAAGTAATAAGTAATGAGTGATTAGTGAT
Source organism: Candidatus Infernicultor aquiphilus (assembly GCF_002784285.1). Lineage (NCBI taxonomy): Bacteria > Pseudomonadati > Atribacterota > Candidatus Phoenicimicrobiia > Candidatus Pheonicimicrobiales > Candidatus Phoenicimicrobiaceae > Candidatus Infernicultor > Candidatus Infernicultor aquiphilus. Next base: position 1,165 of record NZ_PFKO01000298.1, on the reverse strand, counting down.
AAGCAAAGGAGCCAAATGTAGGGGTTCGATTCATCGAACCCGCTAATGAAAAATATTAATACAACACATCCTTACGAAAATAAGACTTTATTAAAAAAGAATTCAACCGTTTCTTATATTTTATTATATCAACCTGAGTAATCCGTATTTTAAATCTGTGTAATTATCCATACAAAAGGAGGAGATTAATATGAAAGAATCTTGGGATGGACCTTTAAATAAGATAGATGATTATCGCTGGGAAATTCCCAAAAGTTATAACTCTGGGATGAGAGTTCCTGGTCTGATTTATGCCTCTTCAAATTTATTAGAAAAAATACGCCAGGACCAGGCTCTAGAACAGGTGGCCAATGTAGCTTTTCTCCCGGGAATTGTGGGGCATTCATTAGCTATGCCAGATATTCACTGGGGGTACGGTTTTTGTGTGGGGGGGGTAGCGGCTACTACTCTAGATAATGGAATTATCTCCCCTGGAGGAATTGGTTTTGATATAAATTGTCTTTCCTCAGATGCTTTAATTTTACATCCTCTTGGTTATACTCTAAAAATTAAAGAATTTGAAAAAATATGGTTAGAAGAAAAGATAAGCTGTTTTGATTTTGAAAAAGAAGATTTAATCAATAGTAAAATTATTAATTTTTTTAAAAAATTTCCCGATAATGAAGTTTATAAAATAACCACTAAAACTGGTAAAACGATTACTGCCACCGAAGACCATCCTTTTTATACTAAAGATGGGATGATTCCTTTAAATAAACTGAAAGTAGGAGATGAATTAGCTATTTATCCCTTCGAGGGGGTTCCCTATGAAGAATCGAGCAGCGAGATTATACTTAATGAAGAGAAGATAAAAGAATTACTTTTAAAATTAGGGAAAGGAAATAATGGGAATGGATTAAATCAGATTCTATCACATTTAAAGAAGAGAGGATTACTACCTTTAAGATACAATTCTCCACAATTGCCTTACATCTTAAAGATTATGGGATATGTATTCGGAGATGGAAATATTCATTTTGCCAATAAAAAAGGGAAAGGTGCAACTAGCTTTTATGGAAAATCAGAAGACCTTGAAGAGATAAAAAGAGATATTACCCATATCGGATATAATTGTTCCCGGGTCTACTCCAGAACAAGAGATCATAAAATAGATACTCTTTATGGA
>NZ_PFKO01000033.1:0-11067 GCF_002784285.1 Candidatus Infernicultor aquiphilus | reverse complement strand
ATTATATGAAGAAAAAATAAAAAAAGATAAACAAAGGTTGGATTCATTAAACCCTGGTGCGGTAATTGAACGTGGATATAGTATTTGTAGAAAAATACCGGGAAAAGAGATTATTAAAAGACTAAATCAGGTTGAAATTGGCAATGAAATAGAAATTATTATAAGCGATGGAAAAATGTTAGGTAAAGTTGATAAAAAGGAGGTTATTTCAAAATGAAAACAAAGAAAAAAAATGAAGATATTCAATTTGAAGATTATTTAAAAAGATTAGAAAAAATTGTCCACCAATTAGAGGAAGGTGAATTGACTTTAGATGAATCAATAAAACTCTATGAAGAAGGTATGAATATCTCCAAATTATGTTTAGATAAATTAAATAAAGCCAAACAAAAGATAGAACAATTAGTTATTGAAAATGAAGAAAAATATTCTACTAAACCTTTTTCTATAAAAAAAGAGGAAGATACAGCTAATGGAGTTTAAAAATTATCTAGAAGATAAAAAAAATATTATCGATAAGGCTTTAGATAAATTTTTACCACCAGAAAACAAATTACCTTTCATTATTCATCAAGCAATGCGTTACAGTGTTTTTAGTGGAGGAAAGAGGATAAGACCGATTTTAACTTTAATAACGGCTGAATTATTAGACCAAGAAATAGAAAAAGTAATAAGTGCGGCTTGCGGGATTGAATTAATTCATACTTTTTCTTTAATTCATGATGATTTACCTTGTATGGATAATGATGACTTTAGACGAGGAAAACCCAGCAATCATAAAGTATTTGGAGAAGCTATAGCCTTATTAGCCGGTGATGCCCTTCTGGTTTCTGGATTTGAACTAATAGCAAAAAACTCGGAAGTAAAAGGAATAAAAAAGCAGTCTATTATAAACTTGATCAAAGAAATATCTTTTTATATCGGGACAGCTAATATGTTAGGAGGGCAGGTAGAAGATATAAATCCAGGAAACGAAAACATAAAAAAAGAAGATTTATATAATCTTTATATGAAAAAAACCGCTGCTTTAATATGTGTTTCCATTAGGGCAGGAGCAATCTTATCTAATGCCAACCAAAGGCAACTTAAAGCCTTAACCAAATATGGAGAAAATATAGGATTAGCTTTTCAAATTGTTGATGATATGCTCGATATTATGCAAGATCAAAGGGTTATGAAAAAAAAACCTACTTATCCTAACCAATATGGTATAAAAGAATCAAAGAATGAAGCTGATAGATTAATTAAAGAAGCAAAAGATTCATTAAAAATATTTAATAATAAAGCAGAGACATTAAAAAATTTAGCTGATTATATCCTTTTAAGAGAAAGGTAAATCAGTATTCAGTATTCAGTATATAGTGAATAAAATAGAAGCCAGGAGCCAGGAGTTAGAATCTAGAATTTGAGTGTAGGGGCAGACCTTGTGTCTGCCCGTAGGACAGGTGTCTCACCTGTCAAAGTAATTGCAAGCGAACGCAGGGGCCGTGGTAATCCAATAAAATGTCATTGCGAGCCCTGATTTATCAGGGCGTGGCAATCTCATAACTAATGGGATTGCTTCGTCATTACATTCCTCGCAATGACAGACAAGGAGGGAAAATGCTTAGACCGAATAATAGAAGATTTGATGAGATACGACCTATTAATATTTCCAGGAATTATATAAAATATGCAGAAGGATCCACTTTGATAAAAATGGGGGATACAAAAATAGTGTGTACTGCTTCAGTCGAAAATAAAGTACCTTTATTTTTGAGAGGGATGAAGCAGGGTTGGATTTCCGCAGAATATTCTATGATTCCCCGAGCAAATCAAATTAGAAATATTAGAGATTCCGTAAAAGGCAAAATAAACGGACGATCTTCTGAAATTCAAAGATTAATAGGAAGATCTTTAAGGGCGGTAGTTAATTTAAATGATTTAGGAGAAAGGACTATATGGATAGATTGCGATGTGATTCAAGCCGATGGTGGAACCAGGATTTCAGCCATTATTGGTTCTTTTATCGCCCTTTATGATGCTTTAAATTATCTGAATGCAGAAGGTCAATTAGATAAAATTCCCATAAAAGATTATATAGGCGCAATAAGTGTGGGAATAATTGATGGAGAAATGTTATTAGATTTAAATTTTAAAGAAGATTCTCAGGCCCAGGTAGACTTAAATATTGCGATGACTGAAAAAGGAGAAATAATTGAGATTCAAGGAACAGCTGAAAGCAGGCCTTTTTCTAAAAGAAATTTAGAAGAATTGATTAAATTAGCTGAGGTAGGCATAAAAAAAGTAATTGAAAAAGAAAAAGAAATATTAGGAGAAATTTGTTAGAAATAATTATTGCCACCAAAAATTTAGGTAAAGTTAAAGAAATAAAAGATATTTTAGATAATTCCAATATTAAAATATTAACTAAGAAAGATTTTCCGCAGCTTCCAAAAATTGATGAGGATGGTAAAACATTTCAAGAAAATGCCCTTAAAAAAGCTGGTAAAATTTCAGAATATACCGGGAAAGTTTGTTTAGCAGATGATTCTGGATTAGAAATAGATTATTTAGAAGGAAAACCTGGAATTTATTCTTCTAGATGGGGAAATAACGATGAAGAACGTATAAATAAAGTACTTAATTTATTAGAAAATGTTCCTGAAAACAAAAGAAAGGCAAAATTTGTTTGTGTTTTAGTTCTTGCTTTTCCAGATGGAAGAAAATATATGGTGAAAGAAGAGTGCCCAGGAAAAATTTCTTTTATTCCCAGAGGGAAATATGGTTTTGGTTATGATCCAATTTTTTTAATTCCTGAATATAACCAAACTTTCGCCGAATTAGGAGATAAGATTAAAAACCAAATTAGCCATAGAGGGAAAGCTCTAAGAAGGATGATCAAAATAATAAATGAATTAGTCGTTAGTGAATAGTGAATAGTCGTTAGTATATAGTATATAGTAAAGAGTAAAGAGATAAGAAGCTAAGAAGAAAAAGGGAGAGTATTACATACGCCTTTTCTTCACGCAATACGCAATACTCGATACTCAATACTAATTTTATAATTGACTTATAAATATATTTCTTATATAATAACTTTTGTTTCGGGGCGTAGCGCAGCTTGGAAGCGCACCTGCTTTGGGAGCAGGGGGCCGGAGGTTCAAATCCTCTCGCCCCGACTTTGCGGGAATAGCTCAGTTGGTAGAGCGCCAGCCCTCCAAGCTGGCTGTCGCGGGTTCGAACCCCGTTTCCCGCTCCAAAGTATATCTACGCGCCCGTAGCTCAATAGGATAGAGCAACGGATTTCTAATCCGTAGGTTGGGGGTTCAATTCCCTTCGGGCGCGCCATATTATAAAATTAATATGGTGGGCGTAGCTCAGTTTGGTTAGAGCCCTGGATTGTGGCTCCAGAGGTCGGGGGTTCAAATCCCCTCGCTCACCCCAACCAGTTATAAAGCGCTCGTAGCCCAATTGGATAGAGCTACGGACTTCGGATCCGATGGTTGAGGGTTCAAGTCCCTCCGAGCGCACCAAACTTTTAGTTAAAAATGAAAGAACAAATAGTGTATTATAAATAAGGTTGTGCAATTTTAATTTGTGGGCCGTTAGCTCAGTTGGTAGAGCACCTGACTTTTAATCCGGGTGTCACAGGTCCGAGTCCTGTACGGCCCACCATTAAAAATGCGAGGGTGGTGAAATTGGTAGACACGCTGGACTTAGGATCCAGTGGGTAAAACCATGCGGGTTCGACTCCCGCCCTTCGCACTATAAAAATAAAATATTTTTAATTAATAATAAATTTGTATTTTATGTAAAAAAAGGTGCCTGGCACCTTTTTTTACCTTGTGGAGGTAAATATATAATGGTAGAGGTTAAAATAAAAGAACAAAAAGAAAATGAATTTCACCTGGAAATTGAAGTTGATAAAATAGAAGTAAATAATAAATTAGAAAATGTATATAATGATTTATCTTATCAAGCAAAAATACCAGGTTTTCGAAAAGGTAAAGTTCCCAGAAATATTTTAAATATGCATTTAGGAAGGGAATACTTTTACGAAAAAACAGCTGAAGAATTAATCCCGGATAGTTATATGGAAGCTATAAAAAAAATTAATATTGAACCGATTGAGCAAGCTAAAATAAAAATTCTACAAATAGAAGAGGATAAGCCATTAATATTTGAAGCAATCGTGCAAGTAAAGCCAGAAGTTAAATTAGGTTCTTTTGATAAAATTACTTTATCTAAAGAAGATATAAAAATTACCGATTCTGATGTAGAAAATGAAATAAAAAGGATACAAGAAAATTTAGCCAAATTAAAAATTGTTAAAGATCGCCCAGCCAAAGAAGGTGACTATCTGGTAATTGATTCTGAAGAATATATTGACGGAAAGGTAATAAAGGGAAGTAAAGTGGAGAAGCAGATGATTCAATTAAACAAAAGAATTTCGCCTGAATTCAATAAACAACTTTTAGACTGTTCAGCAGGGCAAGAAAAAGAGATAAAAATATTAGTGCCTAGGGATGCTGAAGATAAAGAAATGGCAGGAAAAGAAATTATATACCAAGTAAAGGTAATAGAAATAAAAGAAAAAGAATTACCGAAGTTAGATGGAGATTTTTTTAAGACCATAGGTAATTATAAAAATTTAGATGACTTCAAGAAAGATATAAGTGAAAAATTAAAGAAGCAAGCTGAAATATTTAGTAAAAATAATTATGAAAGTAAATTATTAGAAAAAGTAGCCGAGATTTGCGAGGTAAAGGTACCAGAAGTATTAATGGAAAGAGAATTAGACTATATGATGAAATCTTTAAATGATGATTTAAAAGCAAAAAATTTATCTTTACAAGATTATTATAATAGTATTAATACCAATGAAGAAAATATCAAAAAAGAATATGGAATTGTCGCTGAAAAAAGAATAAAACAAGAATTAGTTTTAGATAAAATTGCTCAAGAAGAAAATATTCAAATCACCGAGCAAGAAATAAAAGATAAAATTAACACCATTGCCCAAGAAGTAAAACAAGATCCTATGAAAGTAGAAGCTACTCTTAAAAAGAATAATAATTTAGATGGCCTAAGAGAAAGCATAAAAAGAGATAAAATAGTAAATTTTCTAAATAAAAAAGTAAAAATAATAAATTCTAAAAAGGAGGATGAATCCAAATGACTTTAGTACCAATTGTAATAGAACAGACTCCCCGGGGAGAGAGATCATATGATATTTATTCTCGTTTGTTAAAAGATAGAATAATATTTTTGGGAACTGAGATAGATGATGCTACAGCAAATACCATTATAGCACAATTATTATTTTTAGAAGCCTCCGACCCGGATAAGGATATTTACATTTACATTAATAGTCCAGGGGGTTCAGTAAGCTCAACTATTGCTATATATGATACCATTCAATATATTAAATCAGCTGTTTCAACTATATGCGTAGGTTTGGCGGCAAGCGGCGCAGCTTTAATATTAGCCTCAGGAACAAAAGGGAAAAGATTTGCTTTGACTAATTCAAGAATTATGTTACATCAACCTTTAGGTGGAGCACAAGGTCAGGTTACAGATATTGAGATACAAACCAGAGAACTTAAAAGAATTAAGGATACCATTAACCAGATCTTAACTTATCATACTGGTCAGCCGTTAGAAAAGGTGGAAAAAGATACAGATAGAGATTTCTATTTGACCGCTCAAGAATCAAAAGAATATGGATTGATTGATGAAGTAATCAAGGTTCGTGAGGAGGTAATGAAATAGTAATGCGACAGATGAAGAAGGAAGTGATAATTTAGTGAACTGCTCTTTTTGCGGTAAAAACCAAGATGAAGTATATAAAATAGTTTCCGGACCAGGTGTTTGTATCTGTGATGAATGTATCAAAGTATGTAATGATATTATATTAGATCGAAAAAAGAAAGAAAAGGCTCCCTTTGATTTAAAACAAATTCCATCTCCCCAAGAGATTAAATATTTTTTAGATGAATATGTAGTGGGACAAGAAAAGACCAAGAAAATAATTTCAGTTGCGGTATACAATCATTATAAAAGAATTAAAACCAATAACAAAAATAAATTAAATAATAAAAATAATAAAGAAAGTGAAGAAATAGAATTAGAGAAGAGCAATATTTTATTAATAGGACCTACTGGATGTGGCAAAACTTTATTAGCTCGGACTTTAGCTAAAAAATTAAAGGTACCTTTTGTTATTGCTGATGCAACAACTTTAACCGAAGCAGGATATGTTGGTGACGATGTAGAAAATATTTTATTAAATTTATTAATGGTTGCAGACTACAATATAAATCTTGCTCAAAAAGGAATAGTGTATATTGATGAGATAGATAAAATTGGTCGTAAATCAGAGAGTCCTTCCATAACCAGAGATGTTTCCGGAGAAGGAGTACAGCAAGCTTTATTAAAAATTATTGAAGGTACGGTAGCCAGTGTTCCTCCTTATGGAGGAAGAAAGCATCCGCAGGAAAAAAATATTCAGATAGATACCACAGAAATATTATTTATTTGCGGTGGGACTTTCGAAGGGTTAGAAAATATAATAAATTATCGCATAGGTAAAAACAACATTGGTTTTACAGCTGATATAAAAAGTAAAAATAATAAAAATGATATTTATAACATAATAGAAAACGTATTGCCAGAAGATTTAGTAAAATTTGGTTTAATTCCTGAATTAGTAGGAAGATTGCATATAATTTCTACCCTAAAATCTTTAGATGAAGATGCATTATTAAGAATATTAAAAGAACCAAAAAATGCTATAGTAAATCAATATAAAAAGATTTTTGAATTAGAAGGCGTAGAACTTAAATTTACTCCCGATGCCTTAGAAGCTATTGTGGAAGAAAGTATAAAAAGAAATGTAGGGGCGAGGGGTTTGCGTTCAATTATGGAAGATGCAATTTTAGATATAATGTACCAAATCCCTTCGGAAAAAAATATTAAAAAATGTACTATTACCGAAGAAGTTATTAAAAATAAAAGTATGCCTAAAATAGTTAGATATAATGAAGGACTAAAAAAGGAGACGGCATAATATAATATTATATATTATGATTGCCGGTGTTGCGGGCTCGATGAATCGAGCCCCTACAAGATAATTATAACCAAAAAATCATAATTTGCTATAAAATTATCTGCTGTAAAAAAATAAAAAGAATAAATAATTTGACTTGATATCTAGGTGTGATATATTATACGAGACACTTGAAATAAGGAAGGTGAGATCTAATATTTTATATGAATAAACCAGAAAAAAAATTAAACTGCTTTGATAAAAATACCTTGCCTTTATTACCTCTTAAAGACTTAGTAGTTTTTCCTTATATGGTTATTCCTCTTTTTATAGAAAGAGCACAATCCATTAATGCTTTAGAAGAAGCAATTAATTTAAAAAGTTTAATCTTTATAGCTACTCAAAGAGACCCAGGAACAGAAAAACCAAAATTAGAGGATTTATATTCTGTGGGTACTATTGCCAAAGTAATACAAATATACAAATTACCTGACGATACTATAAAAATATTGATAGAGGGATTAAATAGAGCAAAAATTATAAAATTAGAAGAAGGAGACAGTTTCCTTAAAACAAAATTAGAAAAAATTAAAGTTAAAAATGATAAAAATCTAAAAATTGAGGCTTTAATAAGATTAGCAATCAATAAATTCGAGCAATATTTAAAATTAAATAATGATAAATTTCAATCTGAAATAATGATCTCATTAGGAAATATTAAAAAGCCTGATAAATTAGCCGACATAATTTCTTCTAACTTAATTTTAAATTTAAAAGAAAAACAAAATTTATTGGAAATATTTGATCCTTTAGAAAGATTAGAAAAACTAATTGGTATATTAAAAAGAGAGATAACTATTTTAAAATTAGAAAAGAAAATACAAAATAGAGTAGAAGTGAATTTAGAAAAATTTCAAAAAGATTATTATCTAAAAGAACAATTAAAAGAAATACAAAAAGAATTAGGAGATAAAGAAATAAACATTTCAGAAGCAGACGAGTTCAAAGAGAAAATATTATCTTTAAAACTTGATAAAGAACTGGAAGATAAACTTATAAAAGAAACCATTCATTTAGAAAAAATTCCCATTTTATCTGCCGAGAGTGGAATAATAATAAATTATTTAGAATGGATTTTAGCTCTTCCCTGGAATAAAAAATATAAAGAAAAATTAGATATAAAATTAGTTAAAAAAACTTTGGATGAAGACCATTATGGTTTACTAGATGTAAAAGAGAGAATATTAGAATATTTAGCCGTTAGAAAATTGAGTAATAAAAAAAAGGGAGTAATTCTTTGTTTAATAGGACCTCCTGGAGTAGGGAAGACATCTTTGGCTAAGTCCATAGCTCGAGCAATGGATAGAAAATTTGTAAGAGCTTCTTTGGGGGGGGTGCGAGATGAAGCAGAAATACGTGGACATAGAAGAACTTATATAGGCTCTATGCCAGGAAGAATTATACAAGGAATAGTAAATGCAAAATCCAAAAATCCAGTTTTTCTATTAGACGAAATTGATAAAATAAGTATGGATTTTAGAAGTGATCCCGCTGCTGCTCTTTTAGAAGTATTAGATCCTGAACAAAATAATAGTTTTAGCGATCATTATCTAGAAATTCCTTTTGACCTTTCTGAGGTAATGTTTATTACTACCGCTAATAATGAAGAAGAAATACCTTATTCCCTCAGAGATAGAATGGAGATAATTAATATTCCTGGTTATACTGATTATGAGAAAATAAAAATTGGTCAATTATTTTTGATTCCCAAACAATTAAATAATCATGGTTTTAAAAAAAGAGAGATAGAGATATCAGAAAAAGCAATTAAAAAAATAATTAGAGAATACACTCATGAAGCAGGGGTAAGAGGTTTAGAAAAAGAAATAGCTTCTATATGTAGAAAAGTTGCTTTAAAAATAGTGTCTTCTGAAAAGAAAAAAACCATTAGAATAACTTTAAATAATTTAGAAAATTATTTAGGGATCTCTAGATATAAAAATAATGAAATTGAAAAAGAAGATATGGTTGGTTTAGCAACAGGTTTAGCATGGACTGAAGCTGGTGGGGAAGTGTTGTCAGTAGAAACTATAGTAATGCCGGGAAAAGGTAAATTGACTCTTACTGGACAATTGGGAGATGTTATGCAAGAATCAGGGAAAGCTGCTTTAACCTATGCTCGGTCTCGAGCAGCTAAATTTAAAATAGATAATAAATTTTATGAAAATTGTGATATTCATGTTCATATTCCCGAAGGAGCAATACCGAAGGATGGCCCTTCCGCAGGTATAACTATGGCTACCTCCTTAATTTCTTCACTTACCGAGATTCCGGTTCGAAAAGATATAGCCATGACTGGTGAAATTACTTTAAGAGGAAGGGTTTTACCAGTAGGAGGTTTAAAAGAAAAAATACTTGCTGCTTACCAATATGGAATTAAAACTATTATAATTCCTCGAGATAATATAAAAAATTTAGAAGATTTACCTAATAATATTAAAAAAGGATTAAAATTTATTGCAGTTAATAATGTAGACGAAGTTTTAAAAATTGCTCTTACCAGATACCCTTTTTAAAATAAAAACTATTATTTAATAGACTCCTTTCGTCCTTTTAAAAATCGAAAGGAGTTTTTTGTTTTTAAGCTTAAGGAGGAAAATAAAATGAAAAATACAAATAATGAAATTCCATCAGTGTATAATCCTAAAATTGTGGAAGAAAAATGGTATAAATTTTGGTTAGAAAAAGATTATTTTAAAGCAAAAAATAATTTTGATAAAAAAAACAATTATTCTATGGTTATACCTCCCCCGAATGTTACCGGATCTTTGCATCTAGGTCATGCCTTAAATAATACTTTACAAGATATTTTAATTAGATGGAAAAAAATGGAAGGCTACAATACACTTTGGTTACCAGGGACTGATCATGCCGGAATTGCCACTCAGAATGTAGTTGAAAAAGAAATAGCTAAAGAAGGTAAAAGTAGACATGATTTAGGAAGAGAAAAATTTTTAGAAAGAGTATGGGAATGGAAGGAAAAATATGGAAATAATATCATAAATCAATTGAAGAGATTGGGATTTTCTTGCGATTGGTCACGATTAAGATTTACTTTAGATGAAGGTCTTTCTAAAGCAGTTAAAAAAGTATTTGTTCAATTATATAAAGAAGGGTTAATATATCGAGAAAATTACGTGATAAATTGGTGTCCTCGATGTCAAACTGCATTAGCTGATATAGAAGTAGAATCAGTGGAAGAAGAAACCAATATTTATTATATAGATTATCCCCTCAAAGATTCTGAAGAAGTAATCACGGTAGCTACTGTCCGTCCCGAGACTATGCTTGGCGATACCGCAGTAGCTGTTCATCCTGATGACGAAAGATATAAAAAATTTATTGGTAAAACTGCTATATTACCTTTAATGGATAGAGAATTACCTATAATTGCGGATAGTTATGTTGACCCTGAATTTGGTACCGGAGCAGTAAAAATTACCCCCGCTCATGATTTGAATGATTTCGAATTAGGTAAACGCCATAGACTCCAAGTTATTAATTTATTAAATAATGACGGTACTATGAATGAACAGGCCGGAAAGTTTAAAGGTCTAACTGTGGCAGGATGTAGAGAAAAAGTTTTAAATAGCTTGAGAGAAAAAGGGTATTTGAATAAGATAGAAAATTATAAGCATTCTATGGGGCATTGTTATCGATGTGGGACTATTATTGAACCATATTTATCTAAACAGTGGTTTGTAAAGGTAAAAGAACTTGCGCAACCGGCAATTTCTGCAGTGGAAGAAGGTAAAATTGAATTTATACCTTCTCATTGGACTAAAGTATATTATGAATGGATGAGAAATATCAAGGATTGGTGTATTTCACGCCAGTTATGGTGGGGACATCGTATACCAGCTTGGTATTGTCAAGATTGTTCAGAAATAATGGTAGAATTAGAACCGCCTAAATTTTGTAAGAAATGTAAGGGCCATAATTTAGTACAGGATCCTGATGTTTTAGATACCTGGTTT
>NZ_PFKO01000293.1:0-11080 GCF_002784285.1 Candidatus Infernicultor aquiphilus | reverse complement strand
TCGATTTATCGAACCCGTAAATAAGCGGGTCGGATAAATCCGACCCCTACCTTACCATTTTGTTTACTTTTTGGGGGACAACCATAATATTAATTTTTTCTAATTCTTCTTCAGATATTTTTATTCTTTTTTTCACATCACTTTCATCCTCTAATTCAACTGTAATATATTTTTTAAGTATATTTATCTCTATTACCCTTCCAGTACCTTTTTCTGTTTTTATATTTTCTCCTAATTCTGGATATTTTTTTAAAGCTTCCTTATAAAATTCAGATTCGTAAGATAAACAACACATTAATCTACCACAAATTCCTGATACTTTAGATTGATTTAAAGCAATTCTTTGTACTTTAGCCATATTGATATGAATGGGTGCAAAATTTTTTATAAAAGAGGCGCAACATATTTCTCGTCCACATATCCCCATTCCCCCGATCAATTTCGTTCCATCCCTTACCCCAACTTGCCTTAGCTCAATTTTAGTTTTAAATATTTTAGCTAAATCTTTAACCAATTCCCTAAAATCTATCCGCTGATCAGAGATAAAATAGAAAATTATCCTGCTTTTATCGAATAAATATTTTACGTAAATTAATTTCATAGGCATACTATATTTTTTAGCCTTCTCTTTACAGATATTTAATGCCTTACTTTCCTCCTGCTTAATTATTTCCCATTTTTTTAAATCCTCATTATTCGTTTTTCGAAGTATACTTTTAAGGGGAGTATCTATTTCACTATCTTTTATATATTTATAGGGAATTACTACTTCACCTAAATCTAAACCTATAGAGGTCTTTACTAAACAAATATCCCCTTTCTTTAATTTAATACTATCATTGATTTTAAAATAATAGATATAATTTGTTTTGGTAAACTTTAAACCGGTTACTTTAGGCAATATTCTAGACCTACCATCTTTAAATATAATCTTTCTAAAACAAGATGTTTATTTACATTTTTTTTCAAATACTCTTGAATCTGTTCTGAATAATCTAAGATATCCATCAGAATTTTTAGGGGATAATTTCGGGATATTTCGCTAATTACTTCTAACTTATCAGAATTTATAATATTTTTTTGAGTTCCTAACTTTTTAATCATTAAAATATCACGATACCAGGATATTATTATTTCTAATGTTTCTTCCATTCTATCTATTTCTGTTATCATCTTTTCAATATTTATAAAAATATGAGGGTCATATTTTCCAGGGAATATGGTAGCTAAGTGTTCTAATAATTTTTCTCTTTGATTAAAATATTCCTTATCGGATAATAAACTAAAAGATTTTCCAATACTTCCCTGAGCTAATTTAGAAATTAATTCAGCTCTTTCTTCTTTTAAATTATTTATTTTATTTAATAATAACTTTTTTATTTGTAAGGAAGATATTAATCTAAAATTTATTATTTGGCAACGTGATATTATAGTTAGTAAAAGTGGATCTAACTTTAAACAAATTAAAATTATCACTACATAATCAGGAGGTTCTTCTATGGTTTTTAATAAACAATTTGATGCCTCAAGGGTCATCTGATCTGCTTGATCTATAATATATATTTCTTTTTTATTTTCAAATGGCTTGATTTCAATATCTTTACGTAATTCTCTTATTTGCTCAATCTTGATTAAATCTTTAATTGGTTTAATTATTTTTAAATCTGGACAACATTGTCTATTAATCTTACTGCACACTTCACAATTATCGCAAGCTTCATTATTTTTATTAATATTCAAACAATTCATTGCTTTATAAAACTCTAGCGCCGTTATTTTTTTCCCTACTCCTTTATTCCCAACAAAAATATAAGATGATGAAATTCTATTTTCTTGAACAGATTTTTTTAATATTTTTATTGCTTTTTCTTGTCCTACTATATCTTTAAAAGACATAACCTCTCCTTTACTTTGTAAGCGTAAAGCATTTAGCGTTTAGGATAATATTTTAGTATCCAGTATTGAGTATTGAGAACTATCAGGGCGTATGCAATACGCCCCTACTACATACTATATACTATTTGTGCTATCCGCTATCTTTCTTTTCACAATTTCAACTATCTCATTATATATTTCTTCTTTACTTCTATTAGCATCAATTATTTTAATTCTTTCTGCCTCTTCCCGAAATAAATGATAATAACCATCCCTAACTCTTTCTAAAAATAACTTACCTTCAATAATTTTTTTATTTATAAATTCTTCTTCAAATCGTATTTCCCGGGAATTACCGAAAGAAGTTGATCTTCTTAATCCTTCGTAAGGTTCAATATCTAAAAAAAATGTTAAGTCAGGAATGGCTTTTCCTACCACAAAATTATTTAGATACCTAATAGTTTTTAAATCTATACCTCTTCCATAACCCTGATAAGCAGTGGTAGAATCATAAAAACGATCAGAAATGACTATTTTTTCCTTTTCTAAGGCTGGTAAAATTACTAATCTAACATTTTCTGCCCGAGAAGCTAAAAATAATAGCATTTCAGTTTTATAATCCATACCATCATTTTTTTGGTCAAGAAGTATTCTGCGTACTTTTTGTCCAATTTTTGTTCCTCCTGGTTCTTTGGTATAAACAGAAGGACATCCTTGTTCAATTAAAAAATTATAAAGCATCTTTGCTTGAGTAGTTTTTCCACAGCCTTCAAGTCCTTCAAAAGTTATAAATAGCCCCTTCTTCATTATATACCTCATATACCTCTTCAATTTTACTTGATCTATCAGTTAAGGTTTTTTTATCTTCAGTCAAAGCAATCGCTAACCCAACAACTAAAGCATCACCTGCTCCAATTAGATTAATAATTTTAGGATAGGTAGTTTCTGCAAACCATACTTCATCTCTGGTAGCATTAATTAAATTTTCTTTAATATTTTAAAATTATAGCTTAATTATTTTAATTAATCAATCTTGACATACAGTATCGAGTATCGAGTTAAGAAAAAGAACTACTCCACTAAAGTTTACACTAACGAAACCATCGCCCGGATTTTTTACAGGTTTGATAAATCAAACCCCTACTTTTCTCTCTTTTATTTTCTTCATTATATACTCGATACTATATACTCGATACTATTTTATAAACAATTTGAACAATTTAATTAATATAATCCCACCAATAAAACCACCAATATGGGCAAACCAGGCTACTCCACTTTCTCCTGTTTTAACTGCCAAAGAAGAGATACCATATAAAAATTGATATATTATCCAAAAACTTAATACTACTACCGCTGGAATTTTAATCAATCTTATAAAAAAACCAAAAATAATCACTGTAGTTACCCTTGCTCTAGGATAAAGCAATAAATATGCTCCCAACACTCCAGCTATTGCTCCACTAGCTCCCACCATAGGCATAGTAGAATTAGGATTAAAAAATATCTGAGTAAAGGCAGCAGATATTCCACAAACAAGATAAAAGATTATAAAATTTACTCTACCTAAATATTCTTCTACATTATTTCCAAATATCCATAAAAATAACATATTTCCCAAAAGATGAATAATACTACCGTGCATAAACATCGAAGTAAATATGGTTAGATATATAATTGAAGGGCTGGTAGGTAATAGATCGGTATGATGAGTAATTTCAAAAGGTATTAATCCCATGGCATAGATAAACTGAGTAAATTTTTCACCTAAAGATGCTTCATATAAATATACTATTGTATTTAATACAATTATCGCCACCGTTATTAAGGGAAATTTTTTAGTTGGTTGATCGTCCCAAAGAGGAAACATAAATTTATCACACCCTTAAATAGTTACTTGGTTAGCTGGTTAGCTAGTTCATTAGTTAGTTGAAGATCAAATTAGTAGTCCTCACTATAATATTATTAACTGAAATATTATAACATAATTTAGTATATAGTATATCGTAAAAAAAAGAAGTCAGAAGCAAGAATCCAGTAGCCAGAATAAAACAGGTATAGCTCATATTATGTCATTCCCGCATCAACGATAATTATCTTGCTTGAAATTCATCTGGGAATTGATCAATTAAATTAAAATAACCTAATATTTTTTCAATAATTCTTTTCGAAGCTTTTCCATCACCATATGGATTAATACGCTTAGCCATTTCCATATATTTATCTTTATTGGTTAATATTATATTAACCTCACTAACAATTCTTTCTTGATTAGTTCCTATCAATTTTACTACACCTGCTTCAACTGCTTCTGGTCTTTCTGTCTCATCCCGTAAAACAAATATTGGCTTTCCGAGAGAAGGTGCTTCTTCTTGTATTCCCCCTGAATCAGTTAGGATAATATATATCTTAGACATTAAATTAATCATATCTCCATAATCTAAAGTATCAAGGAGTAGAATATCTCTTCTATCTTTTAAGATATGGTTAACAGTTTTTCTTATTTCAGGATTTTTATGGAGGGGAATAATTACCAATAAATCAGAATGTTCATCTAATAATTTAATTAAAGCTTGACAAATATTTTTTAACGGTTCCCCCCAATTCTCTCTTCTATGCACGGTTACCAAAATAATCTTTTTTTCAAATATTTTTTTATCTCGTAATAAAGGTTCAGTAAAGATATGATTCTTTTTAATCATTAAAAATAGAGAATCTATTACTGTATTTCCACAGATAAAAATATCTTCTCTTTTTACTCCCTCAGAAAGTAAATTTTTGCATGATTGTGCAGTAGGAGCAAAATGAAGGTCAGCCAATACACTGGTTAAATGACGATTTATCTCTTCAGGAAAAGGATAATATTTATTATTGGTTCTAAGACCAGCTTCAATATGACCTATTTTAATTTTTTGATAAAAAGCAGCTAAAGCACCGGCAAAGGCAGTAGTAGTGTCACCCTGTACTAAAACCATATTTGGTTTTTCTTTTTTTAATATTCTTTCAATGCCGATTAGGCTATTTTTAGTAATTTGTGACAAGGATTGAACTTGTTCCATAATATCTAAATCATAGTCAGGAATTATCTTAAAAATTTCTAACATTTGATCTAACATTTCACGATGTTGACCGGTAACTACAATTTTGAAATCTATAAGATGAGGATATTTTTTTATTTCGGATATTAGGGGGAACATCTTTATGGTTTCAGGACGAGTTCCAAAAATCAAAGTAAGGTTTATTTTATTCATAGTAAATTTCAATTACTCCTGCTTCTTTAAACAACTTTCGAGCTAATTCATCAGGATATTTTTCTTGGTAAATGATTCTTTTTATTCCGGCATTTATAATCATCTTAGCGCAAGTAACACATGGCTGAGTTGTGCAATATAATATACTTCCTTTAATACTAATACCATATGATGCAGCCTGCACAATAGCATTCTGTTCAGCATGTAATCCCCTACATAATTCCTGCCTTTCTCCGGAAGCAACTTCTTTCTCTTCTCTTAAACATCCTATTTCTAAACAATGAGGCAATCCCTTGGGAGCACCATTATATCCGGTAGTAAGTATGCGCTTATCTTGTACAATTATTGCTCCTACTTTTCTTCTTAAACAGGTAGAACGTTTTGATACTAATTCAGTTATCTCCATAAAATATTCATCCCACGAAGGACGGTTCATAAATTAAGATCTCCTTTAAAAGTTAATTTTTGTTGTATTAAAGGGTGATCTAATATAATTACTTCAGACAATTACCCTTCCCCCTTATATGTCTCGTATCGAGTATCGAGTATCGAGTGAAACAGAATAGTAACAGCATGTACAGAACACAGGAAGACAGAAGACTAAAAAAAATTATTTTTAATGTAGGGGGCGGATTCATCCGCCCCGCCCCGTAAAATGGGTATTGTCTTTCGGGTTTGATGAATCAAACCCCTACCCATTCTTCATTATGGACAGACACAAGGTCTGCCCCTACCTATTATTTTCTTCTGTCTTCTGTCTTCTGCCTTCTGTCTTCTGAATTTTATTTATAAATTTTATCTTCTTCTTGTTTTATTTTATTCAGGCGTTTAAGATGTCTTTCTTCCCCGCTAAAATCAGTATTTAGCCAAACTTTTACAATTTCTTTGGCTAATCCTGAGCCAATAACTCTACCACCTAAGGTTAAAATGTTTGCATCATTATGTTCTCTAGCATAGCGGGCAGAAAATACATCGTGACAGAGTGATGCTCTGATACCCTTAATTTTATTAGCAACTATAGACATTCCAACCCCTGTACCACAAATTAATATTCCTTTATCATAGTTTTTATTTTTTACTTCTATAGCAATCTTAAAACCTACATCCGGATAATCTACAGGATTTTCACTATTACAACCAAAATCTTGGTATTCTACCTTTAGTTCTTTTAAATATTTTTTTAAATTCTCTTTTAACTGATAACCTCCATGATCACTTCCTAAAGCTATTTTCATCTTATATTTCACCACCAGTATCTATTGTGCTATTCGATAATTCTATCTATTATCTTTTTTAAATTCTCTTTTAACTCTTCAGCTATAGTTTTATAAAAATCAAGCGGTTTGCCAATGGGATCAACTATTTCATAATTTTTAATATTATTCTGAATATTTTTAAGTCCACTTTTTAGTGCATATTTTTTTATTAGAAAAACTTTATTTTGAGCAAAAGGAAATTTTATCTGAATATAATCTTGATGTTTATTGGACATAACCAAAATTAAATCTGCTTTTTTAACTAAATCTTCCTGTAAGGGTAAGGCTTTATGTTGGGAAATATCTATTCCTTGTTCAAACATCACTGAAATTGCTTCCGGAGTAGGACTCATTCCCGGCAGAGCAGAAATTCCAGCCGATATAATATTAAACCTTTTATTATCTTCTTTTCTCTCACTTAACATTTTTTTAAATATACCTTCTGCCATAGCGCTTCGACAGGTATTACCGGTACAGACAAATAAGATGGTTTTGATCATTTTAAAACTATCCTCTATATTCTGTCTTCTGTCTTCTTTACTATATAACTATTAGCTCATATGCCCCCATTACTATATACTATGATTGTAACCCAAAAAGCAAACAAACCTGCCCTCGACCTGATCGGGGAATGGTAATGTAGGGGCACGATGCCTGTCTGCGTGCCTGCCTGTGCGAGTACCTGAAATTCTTTATATAAAATATTGTTTTAAATGTAGGGGGCGGATTCATCCGCCCCGCCCCGTAAAATGGGTATTTTCTTTCGGGTTTGATACCTGCCTGTGCGTGTTCGCACGCAGACAGGAATCAAACCCCTACCTCACACAATAGACAGGCGAGACGCCTGTCCTACTCTTCTGCCTTCTGAATTCTTACTTCTGTCTTCTGTTATCTACCTTCTGGTTTTAGGTTTCTGTTTTCTTCCTTCTATTTCCTTAACCATCTAACCAGATAACTAGCTAACTAAGTAACTAATTTTTAGCGAGATACGAGATACGAATTTTATTTACGGAACGCTATTACTACTCGCTCTATTCCAGAATAATCTTTAAAAATTTCAACATTTGGTCTATAATTATCTTCTTTTAAAATTAACTCTTTTATTATTTTTGCTTGGCCCATCCCAACTTCCAAAGCTATAAAACCATCTCTTTTTAAAAAATGAGGGCTCTCTTTAATAATTTTACGATAATAATATAAGCCATCTACTCCACCATCTAAAGCAATCTTGGGTTCATTATCTTTTATTTCTTCAGGTAATAATTTTAAATCATTTGAATTTATATAAGGAGGATTCGAAACAATTGCCTCTAAACTGTATTCCTCTATTTTGTTCTGATAAGCTTCAAATAGATTTCCAGGTAAAAATATTATTTTTTTTGCACATTTATGTTTTTGAGCATTTTTAAGGGCTATTTTTAAGGATTTTTTAGATCTATCACTAGCATAAATAATAATATCTGCTATAAATTTAGCCATACTTATGGCAATTATTCCTGAACCAGTTCCTAAATCTGCTACCTTTAAATAGTAAGGACATTTTTTGTTTTTTAATTTTTTGATCACTTCTTCTACTAAAATCTCTGTCTCTGGTCGGGGAATAAAAACCCCTTTTTCTACCAAAAAATCCATCCCCATAAATTCTTGATATTTAGTAATATATTGGAGAGGAATCTTTTTTATTCTTTCCTGGATCATCTTTTCCAACTTCATTTTTTCTTCATTCTTTAATAACTTATCAGAATTTAAATATATTTCACTCCTATTCATTTCCAGCAAATAACTTAGTAAAATTTCTACTTCTCTTTCTGGATTAATTACTCCCTTATTTTTAAATATTTTGCTAATATCTTTTAAGGCTTGTCCTACAGTTTTAAATTTATTCTCGATTAACCACATTATTTTAAATTTCACTACTCTTTTTTAATTTCTCGGAGAGAATAATTATTAAATCATTTAAATTTCCATCTAAAACTTCTTCTAAATTATGTAAAGTTAGGCCAATGCGATGATCGGTAATTCTATTTTGAGGAAAATTATAAGTTCTAATTCTCTCACTTCTATCACCGGTGCCAATTTGGCTTTTTCTTTTCTGAGCCATCTCATCATGCTTTTCTCTTTCTATTTTATCTAAAAGCCTGGCTCTTAATACCATTAATGCCTTCGCTTTATTCTTAAATTGAGATTTCTCATCCTGACAGGAGACTACCAATCCAGAGGGAAGATGAGTAACCCTTATCGCTGAATCCGTAGTATTAACACTTTGTCCTCCATGTCCGGTAGAATGGAAGGTATCAATTCTTAAATCATTGGGATTAATATTAACTTCAACCTCTTCTGCCTCAGGAAGTATGGCTACTGTAACAGTAGAAGTATGAATTCTTCCGTTTGACTCAGTTATAGGGATACGTTGGACACGATGTACTCCACTCTCGTATTTTAACTTTCCATATACTTCTTTTCCCGCTACATTGAATATTATCTCTTTAAATCCACCAATTCCGGTAGAATTAGAACTCATTACTTCGATTTTCCACCTATTATTCTCTGCAAAATGAGTGTACATCCTAAAAAGATCCCCCACAAAAAGAGCTGCTTCATCTCCACCGGCACCTGCCCTTATTTCTACTATTATATCTTTTTTATCATAAGGGTCTTTTGGAAACATTAGTTCTTGTAATTTTGTCTTTAAATTTTCTTTCTTTTCTTCTAATCTTTCTAATTCTTCATTGATTAATTTTTTAAATTCCACATCTTTCTCTTCGGTAAGCATTTTTAAATTTTCTTCAATTTCTTTAGCTACATTTTTATATTCTATATATTTCAAAACTACTTTAGAAATATCAGAATGCATCTTAGCAAATTCCTGAAATTTAGATTGATTAGAAATAATTTTAGGGTCAGAAAGAGTTTTATTCAATTCTAAATATTTTTTTTCTAATTCTTCTAACTTTTTAAACATTATTTTCCACTTCGGATTTTATATTTTGATCCGGTTCAGGCAAAACACCTTTTAATGCTTTTATGGCAACTTCAATCTGAGCTGCATCAGGTTCTTTAGTGGTAAGTTTTTGGAACCATAATCCAGGCATAATTACCCATTTTATAAAGACTTTATCCATATTTTTAGCCGATAATTTTAATATTTCATAAGACAACCCGGCTATTAAAGGAATTATGGCTACCCGATAAGCTATCCGTAAAAGTAAGGTTTGTTTTCCCAGTAAAGAGAATACTAAAATACTTAATATTAAGACAATAAAGATAAAACTCGTTCCACATCGAGGATGTAAAGTACTATATTTTTTTACATTATCTACATTAAGTTCTTCTCCAGCTTCGTAAGTATAGATTACCTTATGTTCTGCTCCATGGTATTCAAATACTCTTTTTATATCTTTTATTTTTGATATAAAATATAAATAAAATAAAAATATTCCTATCCTTAATGTTCCTTCAAATAAATTATATACAATTATACTGGAGAGATACTTATCTAAATATCGGGCTATGGCAGTAGGAATAGCTACAAAGATAAGTATAAATAATACCAAAGCAATTAAAATAGTAAAAAACATTTCTACATTATTTATCTTATCTTCTTCTCCAGTTGCCTGTTCTGCTGAATAAGTTAACGCTTTTAGACCAAGAGTTAAAGATTCAATTAAATTAACTATTCCCCTAAAAATAGGCCATTTTAAAAATTTTAATTTATTAGATAATGACCTTAATTTACCTGTTTTTAAAATTATTTCATTATCTGGCTTACGAACAGCAATAGCATATTTAAAAGGAGCTCTCATCATTACTCCTTCTATTACTGCTTGGCCTCCGTAGTTAGAATTATCATTTTTCATTATTATTAATTTTCTCCTTTTATATATTTTTTAGACCATGGTTTACCACAGGTCAATTCACCTTCTGGACAAGGTCCTAAGATACAAGGTGGACCAGCATTCTCAAATATAGTTGGCGCAATATCTTTAACTTCTTTTAACATAGTTTTTGCTACTTCTCTAATCTCCCATTGGGCTCTATTGCAACATCTTAATTTAAAAATATGTAATAATTCTCGAGCATTAGCAGTTATTATTATTTTAGTTACCACTGCCTGTGGTAAAATATATCTGGCATCTTCTGCCGCAATATTATCATCTAAAAATTGGTGATAAATCTTATCTAATCCTTTTATAGTATCAATAAATATTTTACGCAATTTATCATCTTTGGCAATTGATTTTGGAATAATATAAGGAAAATCTTTCTTACTTATTTTAACATATCTTTGACTTTGTTGAGAAAAAGAGGCAATTCGATGTCTTACTAACTGATGAGAAGTTACTCTTGATATTCCCTCAATAGCAAAAGTAAAAGTAATATGTTCTAAAACCGAATAATGCCCTAATCTCATTATTTTTTTAATTAATTTCGTTATCGATTCAT
The DNA here is from genome assembly GCF_002784285.1 of Candidatus Infernicultor aquiphilus. Classification (NCBI taxonomy): domain Bacteria; kingdom Pseudomonadati; phylum Atribacterota; class Candidatus Phoenicimicrobiia; order Candidatus Pheonicimicrobiales; family Candidatus Phoenicimicrobiaceae; genus Candidatus Infernicultor; species Candidatus Infernicultor aquiphilus. The sequence continues at coordinate 255 of NZ_PFKO01000293.1, read as the reverse complement.
TAGTAAGGCTTTTTTTTAAATCTTCAATACCTAAATTAGAATAGCATAATCTTGCTGACTGAGCTACAATTTTTTCAGGATTCTTAGTATAATTTATTAATTTAAGTTTCATAGAATAAACTTCCTTTAACTAAAAACGTAAAGCGACCTGTCTGCGTGCCTGCCTGAGCGAGTACCTGCCTGCCGCGCCAACGGCGCAGGTAGACGCACAGGCAGAAAAACTAAAAACCATAATTCAAAACTTAAAACTTTTTT
>NZ_PFKO01000323.1:1871-2448 GCF_002784285.1 Candidatus Infernicultor aquiphilus | reverse complement strand
TTGGCTGAAAAACTAAATACCAAGGTTAAAATAATGCTTCGCGTAACACCAGGCATCGATACTCATACCCATAAATACATCCAGACTGGTCAGGTAGATTCAAAATTTGGAATTAGTATCCATAAAGTTCCCGATTTTATGAAAGAAGTTTTATCTAAAAAACACCTTATCTATGACGGTTTACATTGTCATCTTGGCTCTCAAATTTTTGACTTATCTCCTTATGTTCTTGCCGTTAGAGAAATGGTAAAACTGATCAAAAAAATAAAAAGCTTATCAGGGATAGATTCTACAAATTTAGATTTAGGTGGAGGACTGGGAGTAAAGTATCTTGAATCTGATACGCCACCTTCTATTGAATATTTTGTAAACTTAATGGTAGATACTTTAGAAAACGAGGCAATAAAAAATGATATACCTAGGCCCAAAATCTTAATTGAACCGGGAAGATCGATTATTGGAGAAGCAGGGATAACCATTTACACTATCGGTGCAATAAAGGAGATAACCGGTCTTAAAAAATATTTAATTGTAGACGGAGGAATGACCGATAATCCTCGACCTATACTTTATGATG
>NZ_PFKO01000323.1:0-1855 GCF_002784285.1 Candidatus Infernicultor aquiphilus | reverse complement strand
TATATTAGATAAAATTGATACTACTCCTCAAGAAATAGTAACTATAGCTGGCAAATGCTGCGAATCTGGAGATATTCTAATTAAAGATTTAAAACTTCCCCTAGCTGCTTTGGGTGATCTTCTGGTGGTATTCTCCACCGGAGCTTACCATTATTCTATGTCGAGTAATTATAATGGGTTACCCAGGCCAGCAGTAGTATTAGTAAATAATGGTAAATCTGGTTTGATGGTCCAAAGAGAAACCTATGCTGATCTAGTAAAAAATGATACTATACCAGAATGGTTTTAAATAAAAAATAATATAAAGGTGATAATTATGAGGATAGTAGTAAAATTTGGCGGAACCAGCGTCCAAGATACGGTAAGAATTAAAAAAGCTGCTCAATCAATAATCCAACAGGCAAAAAAAGGATATGAAGTAGTAGCAGTGGTTTCAGCAATGGGAAATACTACCGATACCTTAACTTCTTTACTTAAAAACTCCGTTAAAGATCGTATTGAAGACAGAGATTATGCTGATTTTGTCTCGATGGGAGAACGGATAAGTGCAAGGATTTTATCAGCTACCATTAAATCTATGGGATTTACTTCGAAATACTTTGATCCTGCTGATGATAATTTTCCCATTATTACCGATTCAAACTTCAATCAAGCAAAAATTCTTTCTCCGGAGAGTAAAGAAAAATGCCAAAAGATTATTGAGCCCTTACTTAAAAAAGGAATCATTCCAATAGTATGTGGTTTTTTAGGAAAAAACTGTGAAGACGGAAGTATAACTACTTTAGGCCGAGGAGGTAGTGATATTACCGCCTTTGCCTTAGGAAATTTTTTACAAGCAGATGAAGTAATAATTGTAACTGATGCGGTAGGAGTTTTAAGCGCTGATCCTCGAATAATAAAAAAACCAGTAACTTTAAAAGAAATAAGTGTGGAAGAGATGGGAATCCTGGCTGAAGGAGGGGCAAAAGTTTTACATCCCCAAGCCTTAAAATATAAAACTGACCAAATGAAGGCCAAGATAATCCATTTTCAAAATGGAGATTTAGAGACAGAAGGAACAGAGATAACCGGTGCTTTTAAAAGTAAGCTAACTCTTTTTAAAGAAAAACTTACTATGTTAACTATTCTGGGATCTGAAATTTTTGATACTCCAGGACTATTAAAAAAGATAATCTCTCCTATTTCCGATAATCTTATTAGTCTATATGGAGTATCTATAGGGACTAAGCATATTGGAATCTATGTGATACAAAATTATGCCCAAAAATCTTATGATTTAATTCACCCGGTGGTAATTGAAGATGAAAGATTAAAGTCAGTTACTTTAAAAAAAGATATTGCTTTAATCATTGTTAGGAGCCGGGATTTTATAGAAACACCTGGTATTATCCAACAAATAACTCAACCACTGGCTAATAAAGATATAAATATAATTGAAATGACTACTATTAAAACCGATATTTTAATCTTTTTAGATTGGAAAGACCGAGAATTTGCTTTTCAAATAATAAATAAATCTTTAGCAGAAGCAGGGATCGTGATAACTAATAATTAAATTAAAAAGGAGGAATAGAAAATGTTTAAAGGATCTTTGGTAGCTATGATCACCCCATTTACAAAAAATAATAAAGTTGATGAAAAAGGAATAGAGGAATTAGTAGAATTTCAGATTAAAAATGGAACCAATGGTATTGTCCCTTGCGGCACCACTGGAGAATCACCTACTCTTTCTCATGAGGAACATAAAAAAGTGGTTGAACTGACTATAAAAGCAGTAGCCGGAAGAGTCCCGGTAATCGCCGGAACTGGATCAAATTGTACTCAAGAAGCATTAGACTTAACTTCTTACGCTAAA
>NZ_PFKO01000295.1:2447-11123 GCF_002784285.1 Candidatus Infernicultor aquiphilus | reverse complement strand
TTTTCATTGGTGCCTCGCTCCCAAGGTGAATGTGGATGCGCAAAGTAAACCTGAATCTGCGTGCTCTTGGTAAAAAGTTTATGTTCTGCCATTTCCTGGCCTTGGTCATAGGTTAGAGAACGCTTTAAGCCTTTGGGAAGATGCTTAAATTCTTTAGCGAAAGCTTTTCGTACGGTGGTAGTAGCTTTATCTTTAAGCTGAACTAAGAAGGTTATAAGGGTGGTTCGTTTTAACTAAAGTACCCAAAGCAGAACCATTATTATGTCCCATGATAAGATCGCCTTCCCAATGGCCTGGAATGATCCGATCGGCAACTTCAGCAGGACGTTCTTCAATACTTAGATAGTCTTGAATAGAGGCGCAATTCTTACGGGACTTGCCTCCGCGTGGACGGCGGTTGATATGATGGCGCCGTAAACATTTAACTAATTCTTTACGTAAGGTCCCTCGCGGCTGAACATATAAATACGAATAGATACTTTCATGCGAGATTTGCATTGTCATATCTATAGGATACAATATTTTTAGGCGTTTAGCAATCTGTTCTGGTGACCATAATTGGTCCAGGTGTTCAAGAACGTAGTGTTTTAACGGTAGATTGATATCCATTTTTCGGTTTTTACGGGCAAGATGAGTTAACTTAATAGCACGATGATGAGCTTTAACCGCTCTGTAAACTTGCCCGTTGGCAGTGTTACGGTTGACTTCGCGACAGATGGTACTAGATGATCGGCCAAGAGATAGCGCAATATAGCTTTTACTTAACCCTTGGGCTACTCCAAGGCTGACCTCTTCACGTTCATTAATACTTAACTGAGAAAAATGGGCCATATGCAACTCCTTTCTTTTAGTATATTTATTTTAGTATATTATACCAAAGTTAAGTGTTGCATTTGCAACTTGAGCCTAAGCTGTCCCCATTATTTATGGACAATAAATCTAAAAAACAAAAACACCAAACTCCCGCTAGTATTAAACAAAGAAGAGGTTGAAAAAATTCTTAATTTAGTACATAATATTAAGCATAAAGCAATTTTGGGAGTAAACAAGATAAGCGAAAGTTCAAAAAAGAAAGGAGATGTCTAACATGAATACCTTAGGTTGGATAATGATGGTGGTTGGACTTATCTACATTGCGGTATGCTTTGGCAAGATAGCAGCCAAGCACGGTAAGAACCCGATTCTTTTTGGGATACTATCTATCATTTCGCCGATAAACCTGATTATTTTAGGTTACTGGGCCTTCTCAGATTTTGAAAGCCAGAAAAAGGCGTGAGTGTTCGCCAGGAAAAAAAGAAAAGATTTGAGGAGAAGATTTAAAAGGACCATAAAATAAGTGCAATCATTCAATCCTTCCATATTCTTTTAAACCACCGATACAACCATTCATTAGCCAGTTTTCTATTTTCAAAAAACATGAATTGGATTTCAGGAAAATTTACATATAGATCAGCCAGGATATCTGCGGTATAGGAAGGGCGATAAAAGAGATTCTTTTTAGGATTTATAAAATCTGAATAAGGAGAGTCAAAAATAACTGCTTTATATTTGTATTGCTTTAATTCCTCCAGGGAAGATTTGAAGATGTCATAACCCCTTATCTCATGAAGAAAATTATCCATAGTCTTTTTTTCTGCCACCGCTATAATCTTTTTATCTTTTATTAAAGCATAATCTCCTACTGGTAAATTTTCTCTTTTGGTAAGGGCATTGGCAAATTTATAAGGATAACGTTCTCTTTGGTCAATAATTATTTCCATTTGTTCCTTTTTCCCGCCTTGAGGGATATAAGCTCCTGCTCCTCTCATTTTCATTGCGGATTGAGTTATCCAAAATATTTGTTCATAATAATCACCCGGTCTGGTCTTGTATTCTTTTTTTAAGAAAATAAACCAGCATCTTCTTTTCGTTTTTCTATCCAGAATAAGATTTAACTTCTTCCCAAATCTTTTAAATAAAATAATATTACATTCTTCCACCGGTTCAGTATCTTCAATTTTTTCCTGATGGAGATATCCTTCAGAGATACAGAAAATCTTTTTACCGGGACCAGGCCATCTGGCTTGAACTTTTAAGATTAGAAATTCGTTGGGTTTTTCTTCTAAATAAATTTTGTAGGGAAATTTTTCTTCATTGGTTTTATAAAGCAGCCAGCGTAAATTATTTTCCATTTTATTTTTTCCATTTTATTGTGGTATTATAAATCTCAACTTTAGCTCCAGTGGCTAAATTATATAATAAATTATTGGAGTATTCAATAATTGCTTAAAAGGAATAACTGAGATATATTATTAGATAGTTTTTTTAAGAGGAGAGGTTGTGGTAACAGAATAAATTAGGTGGTAATTTAATTTGATTAATGGTAAGTTGATAACTTATTAAAAGATTGATAAAATGTAAGTTAGGAAAAGATAAAAGGAGTGATTGAAGTTAATACATTTTTTGTGGAGACCCATACTCATCTTGATTTAATAAAAAGAGATACCGAGGAGGTAGTCAAAGAGGCAGAAGAAAAGGGAGTAACTAAGATGGTTACTGTAGGTACTGACTTATCTTCCAGTAAAATTGCCCTGGAGTTTACCTCTCGTTTTAGGGGAGTTTATGCGGCTATTGGTTTTCATCCTAATGAGATTAAAATTTTAGATGAGCAGAAATTAATAGAGTTAGAGAAGTTAGCTAAAAATTTAAAGGTAGTAGCTATTGGAGAGATAGGCTTGGATTATTACCGTAATCCTAATAGCGCGCCTGGTCAGTTGGAAGCTTTTAAGAAACAGATAAATTTGGCTCGGAAATTAAATCTGCCTCTTATTATTCACGATCGAGAGGCGCATCAGGATACCTTAAAGATCCTGGCTGAGGAGGCTAAAGGATTAAAAGTTTTATTACACTGTTTTTCCGGGGATTTAAATCTGGCCGAGGTAGGTATAGAGCGAGGATATTATTTAGGGATAGGAGGAGTAGTTACTTTTAATAATGCAAAAAAACTAAAAGCGGTGGTAGGAGACGTCCCTATAGAAGATCTGGTTTTAGAAACTGATTCACCTTATCTGACTCCTGATCCTTTTCGAGGAAAACCCAATGAACCAAAGTATATCCCTCTAATTGCCGAAAAGATTGCGGAAATAAAAGGAATTAGCCTGAAAGAAGTAGCCGAAATTACTTCTCGTAATGCTCAGAATTTTTTTGGGATTTAGGATTATTATAATGATTCTCTAATTTTAAATTTAGAAAAGGAAAAAATACTTTGACCGAAAGATTGTATTATCAGGATTCTTATCTTAAGGAATTTAAAGCTCGGATTATAAAGAAAGTGAGAATAGATGATCAGCCAGCAGTTGTTTTAGATAGAACTGCTTTTTATCCGACCTCTGGCGGTCAACCCTATGATAGGGGAGTTATCCAGGAGGTCTTGGTTGTTGAAGTGATAGAAGAAGGTAAAGAGATAATTCATATTTTAAAAGAAGAGTTAAAAGAGGAGATAAATTCTGAAGTAATTGGAAAGATAGATTGGGAGAGAAGATTTGACCATATGCAGCAACACTTAGGACAGCATATTTTATCTGGGGCTTTGATTAAAATATGGGATCTGGAGACCGTATCTTTTCATTTAGGAGAAGAAGTTTGCACTTTAGATATTATAAAAGAAGAGTTAACCGAAAAAGAAGTTAAAAAAGCAGAAGAATGTGCTAATGAGGTCATCTTTGAGAATAGGCCAGTAAAGTGTTATTTTGTAGAAGGAGAAGAGGAATTAAAGAGATTAAATTTGAGGAAGATGCCGGAGAGAAAGGGAAAAACCAGGATAGTAGAGGTGGAGGATTTCGACCTTTCTGCCTGCGGAGGGACTCACTGTCGAACGAGCGGAGAAGTGGGTATGATTAAAGTTACTAAGTGGGAGAAAAGAGGAGAGAATATTCGCCTGGAATTTATCTGTGGCTGGCGTTCTTGGGAAGATTATTCCTGGAAAAATGAATTGATAAAAAATATTTCCCATAGACTTACGGTTAAAGATTCTGAATTGGATGAAGTGATAGAGAGAATATTAGAGGAAAGAAAAGAGATTAGGAAAGAATTAAAAGATTTTAAAGAAAAATTACAGGATTATGAAGCCTTGGATTTACTCCATAATGAAGTAATCATAAAGGATAATATAAAAGTTATAAATAAGCTCTTTGAAGATAAAACTGTAGATGAGTCAAGGAGATTAGCTAATAAGATTATAAATTTAGAAGAATGTGTCTTGTTATTTGGTATAAAAAGAGAAAGAGCTAATCTGTTATTGGCCAGGTCGGAGACTTTAAATTATGATATGAACAGGTTAATGGAAGAAGCTTGTAAATTCATTAATGGTAAAGGGGGAGGAACTCCCAATTTTGCTCAAGGTGGTGGAACAAACAGGGGAGGAATTGATAAGGCTCTGAATTTTGCCTTAGAGCATTTTCAAGATTTTATCATAAAAAATGTGACAAAAAACGTGTCAAAGGACCGTCCCTTGACAAGGTTAGGAAAAAATGAGAAAAAATAAATTAGTTCTTGCGATAATTTTTCTTTTAATAATAATAGGTTTTTTATGGATAAGTATTAATTCTTTTGCTACAGAAAGAGATTTAGCTAAAGAACAGCAATTAGGTAAGAAATTATCTATAGATATTGAGAAGAAATATGAAGTAGTCGAGGATTTAAATCAAAATTTATCCATTACCGAGATTGGTAATAAATTAGCCAAAGCTTCTGAGTTGGAAGGGATGAAATATCACTTCAAGATATTAAAAATAGACGGACCTAATGCCTTTTCTATCCCCGGCGGATATATTTATGTAACTTATGATCTTTTTGATTATATTCAATCAGATGATGAGCTTGCCGGGATTTTAGCTCATGAAATTGCTCATATAATTCATAATCATGCTTTAAAGCAGACCAGAGATAATACTAAATATAATCTACTCACTATTTTAGCTGTTCTTTTAACCAGGGAGCCAGATGTAGCTTTATTAGGGAAGTTAACTACTATAACCTTTCTTAATCAGTATAGCCGGGATTACGAAGAAGAAGCAGATTTAACTGCCATTGATCTTTCCATTAAAGTAGGATATAACCCGGTAGGCTTTTTGACTTATTTAGAAAGACAATATACCAGAGAAATGTTCAAACCTTCGGTGGATTTAGGAATATTTCAGACTCATCCTGATACTAAAGATCGGGTTGCTTATGTGAAAGAAACACTTGAGGAGAAGGGGATAGAGATCGACAAGCGAGCTACTACCAATTACCTTAAAGTAAATATAAAATATATATATGAGAGGTCTTTTTGTACTGGCACTATTTATATTGATAATATCTCTATCTTAAATTTATCATTTCCAAAAAACCATGAAATTTACCTTAAGATGATAGAGGCTACTCAAAACCTGGATAAATTTCTTACTGTAGATTTATCTCCTTATGAAATAAATATTTTTATAGAGGGGACTACCTCTACACTTCTGATTCGTAATGATAAAATAATCTCCTTAGATGATTCAGAGACTGCATTGTTAAATAAATCATCCAGAGAAGTATTAAGTGAAACGAAGGATAAAATTAGGAGAGCCCTCTGGGAATTTAAACTTAGTCAGCCTTTTTAAAGAAAATAAAAATATAAAATAAGTAAAAGAGGGAATAATAAAAGATAGAGAAAGGTTTATAAAAGAATATAATAGAGTGTAAATTGTAAAAGAATTATTATTGGAGTAAATAATAAAATAAATAAAGATATTAAATATTATCCTAAATAAGCTTTAATTACTTTGGGGTTTTTCGCAACCTCAGAAGTAGGACCTTCTAAAATAATATTTCCTGTTTCTAAGACATAGGCCCGATGGGCGATCTCTAAAGCCATATGGGCATTCTGTTCTACCAATAAAATAGTAGTGCCTTCAGCATTTGCCTGTCTTATTACTCGGAATATATCTTGAACTAAAAGGGGGGCTAATCCCATAGAAGGTTCATCTAACAACATAAGTTTAGCTCGAGCCATTAATCCGCGACCCAAGGCTAACATCTGTTGTTCTCCTCCTGATAGGGTCTCTCCTAGTTGATGTCTTCGTCCTTTTAATATAGGGAATAGATCATACACTTTTTCTAAGTCTTCCTGAATAGCTATTTTATCTTTTCTTCCCCAGGTAGCAAGTTCTAAATTTTCCTGAACTGTAAGTGGTCCAAAAATTATTCTTCCTTCTGGGACATGGATTATACCCCTTTTTACCAAATCATATGCTGGTACCGATAACAAGTCTTCATTTAAAAAAGTAATGCTTCCTCCTTGAGGTTTAAGAAGGTTAGAAATGGTGCGTAAAGTAGTTGATTTACCAGCCCCGTTTGCTCCAATTAAGGTAACTATTTCACCTTCTTTTACTTCGAAGGAGATTCCTTTAAGGGCTCGAATTGGTCCATAAGATACCTCTAAATTATGAACTTTTAACATCTTTTTTTTCTTCTCCTAAATAAGCTTCTATTACTTTCGGGTTTTTTTGTACTTCCAGAGGAGTCCCCTCTGCAATCTGGACTCCAAAATCCATTACCATAATTCTTTCACAAATTCCCATTACAAATTGCATATGATGTTCTATTAAGAAAATAGTTAATTGAAAATCTTCCTTGATCTTTTTAATTAATTCCATTAATTTGATAGTTTCATAAGGGTTCATTCCAGCTGCCGGTTCATCAAGTAGAAGTAAACTTGGTTTAGTCGCTAAAGCTCGGGCTATTTCTAATTTTCTCTGTTCGCCATAGGGGAGGCTTCCCGCTGGGTTATGGTAATAAGTATGTAAATCAAAAAGTCGCAGCAATTCCATAGCTTGTTTATTCATTTCCTCTTCCTCACGATGATAATTTTCATCTCTTAGTATGCCTGAGAAGATACTATAGTGAGTACGAAAGTGATAGGCAATGATAATATTTTCTAAAACACTAAGGTTTGGGAAAATACGGATATTTTGAAAAGTACGGACAATTCCTTTTTGAGTAATTTTATGGGAAAGAAGCCCTCCGATATTCTCTTCTTGAAAAATAACTTCTCCAGAAGTAGGAGGGTATATCCCGGTGAGCACGTTAAATACAGTAGTTTTACCTGCTCCATTGGGCCCAATTAGGCCAACTAACTCATCCTTTTTAATTTGGGTATTAAATTTTTCCACCGCTTTTAGACCGCCAAAGTAACAGCATAAATCTTTTAATTCTAAAATCACCACTTAATTTACCTCTTTCCTTTTGGGGACCAAAAATGAAAATTCACGATTACCAAAGATACCATCCGGTTTCCTTAACATTAATATAATTAAAAGTAAGGGGTAGATGACCATTCTCCATTGTTGAAAGTTAATTACTCTTAAAAATTCTGGAAAAATAGTAAGTCCAGTTGCAGCCAGAATAGAACCAGTAATACTTCCCATTCCACCAGCATAAAGGTAAATAAGGTAATCAATTGATTTTATGAAGCTGAAATTGTCAGGGTGAATAAATCTTAAGACATGAGCAAAGAGTCCGCCCCCGACACCAGCAAAAAAAGCACTTAAGCTGAAAGCGATAATTTTATACCGAGTAGTATTAATGCCCATAGTCTCCGCGGCAACTTCGTTTTCCCTTATAGAAAGACAAGCTCTACCATGAGTAGAGTAAATAAAATTACGCATAATTATAACTGATAATATAGAAATAACATATACTAACCAAAATTTAGAAAGGGCTGGTATGGTTGATAATCCTCGGGGACCACTTATTTTTGCAATGGTTTCAGAGTATTGAACTAAGCCTATCTGTCTTAAAAAAGCGGAAATTTCATCAGAAGCGCGGACAATTGAGCGAACTACTTCACCAAAGGCTAAAGTAACTATGGCTAAATAGTCACCTTTTAATTTTAAAGTGGGGAGTCCGATGAGATATCCAGCAATTGCGGCAATTAATCCTCCCATAATTAGAGAAAAAATAAAAAGTGCTAATTGGGGGAAATAAGCCATTTTTGCTGCCTTAAATAGAATAGTAGTAAAATAAGCTGAAGTGTATGCCCCGATACACATAAAACCAGCGTGGCCAATCGAAAATTGTCCGGTGAATCCGTTGATTAAGTTTAAGCTTACAGTCATTATAATATTTATTAAAGCAAACATAAGGATTTGCATATAATAACGGTTAAGAAGGCGAGGAACAATTGGAATAGTACCATTAAGTATTTCAATTAATAAATAAACCAGAACGGTTATTAATATAAATTTATAATATTCTTTGATTAGATTAATAATTTTTTTTATAATTTTCATCAGTTTATACCTTTTCTTTGGTGAATTTTCCTAAAAGTCCTGCCGGTTTAAATATTAAAACTACGATCAGGATTACAAAGGCAATACCGTAGCCAAAATTGGAATTAATAGAAGTAGCAAAGGTTTCGGAGATACCCATTACATAACTTCCTAACATAGCTCCCGGGATACTTCCAATACCTCCTAAAACTGCGGCGATAAAGGCTTTAAGGCCGGGCCAGATTCCTAAATAGGGTGATTGTAATTGCCCATAAGTAAGTGCAAATAATGTACCTGCCGCAGCAGCAAGTGAAGTTCCTATCCCAAAAGTTATAGTTATAATTTTGTTTATATTTATACCCATCATCAGGCAGGCATCTTTATGAAAAGCTACTGCCCGCAT
>NZ_PFKO01000295.1:0-2410 GCF_002784285.1 Candidatus Infernicultor aquiphilus | reverse complement strand
AATAAAATCATAAGAATAACAGTTATTATAATATTCAAAATCTTAATGTTATTAATGGAGATTCCAGCTAGATTATAGGTTTTATCGGAAATTAAGGCAGGAAAAGGAAGGAACCGTGGGCCAAATACAATTTTATTTAAGGGAAAAGGGATATTCTCAGGAGAAAGGGCAAAAAAATTCTCTAAAAATAGAGAAACACCTAAAGCAGTAATTAAAGCCGCTAATCTTGGTTTAAATCTTAAAGGTTTATAAGCAATTCTTTCTATAGTCATTCCTAGTAAGGCAGTGAATGCCATAGAAAAAATCAAAACTATTATAAAAGAATAATGAAAATTATGCGCAATAAAATAGTTACCCAAGAAATAAGAGATATACGCGCCAAACATAAAAAGGTCACCATGGGCAAAATTAATAAGTTTAACAATTCCATAAACCATAGTATAACCTAAAGCAATTAAGGCATATATACTACCTAATTGGATTCCATTTACTAATTGTTGTAAGAAAACTTTAATTCCAAAAGATAAAACATATAAAAATAAAAAAAATAGAATAATTACAGAAATAAAAACGTATTTTTTCCAATTTGTCAATTTATTGTAAGTCAATATATTATTATTTATAGAATCAGATAATTGTTTTTTAGTCATATTCTTCCCAATTTTTTAGAAAATATCTTTACTGTTTTATATAATATAACAGGACATTGCTTTTTGCAATGTCCTGTTATAGAAAGTTTATTAAATATCTATAATATATTTTTAGATATTTTTATCTTTTTATGGCTGGACAAATTTTACAAAGACAAATTTACCGTTTTCCACTTTAAGCACTGCCGCCTTTTTAATAGGATTTCTATTTTCATCAAAAATAATTTGGCCTGAAACACATTCTAAATTAGTTGCAAAGATAGCATCTCTAATTGCCGCGCCATCTGTAGAACCGGCTCTTTGTAGAGAATCAATTAAAATTAAGGCTGCATCATAGGCTAAAGCAGCTAAGGCATCAGGAGTTTGTCCATAAGTTTCGGTGTATTTTTTTACAAAGTTCTGCGCAATTGGTCTGGGGTCTTCAGCTGAATAATGAGTACAGAAATGTCCTCCCTCTACTGCCTCTCCACCTAATTTAGGAAATTCTGCTGAATCCCAACCATCTGGACCTACAAAAGGAACGGTTATTCCTAAAGCGCGGGCTTGTTTTGCCTCTAGGGCAGCAGCGGAATAGTAGGCATCTAAAAAGATTACCTCCGGATTAGCCGCTTTTATGTTGGTTAATTGGGCTGAAAAATCAGTAGTTTTATCTTCATCAGTAAAAGATTCGTAAGCCACTACCTTGCCGCCTAACTTTTCAAAACTTTCTCTAAAGACTTCAGCTATTCCCTTAGTATAGTCATTACCATTATCAAAGATAACTGCTGCAGTTTTTGCTTTTAAGTCATTATAACTGAAATTAGCAACTACAGCACCCTGGAAGGGATCAATAAAACAGGCTCGGAAAATATAATCGCCAGTAAGAGTAACTTGGGCATTAGTAGAAGTTGGACTAATAACTGGAACGCCAGCATCTTGAGCAATAGGAGCGCCGGCTAAAGTACATTTACTCATTACTGAACCAATAATGGCTACTACTTCGTCTTGGTCAATTAACTTACGAAAGGCATTAGCGGCTACTTCTGCAGAACCTTGGTCATCTTCAAAAATGTAATTGATTAAATATTTTGTTCCTCCGATGTCAACTCCGCCTTCAGCATTTACTGCTTTAAAGGCTAATAAACAACCATTTTTAGTAGAAGCTCCATAAGTAGCTGCACCCCCTGTCAGGCAAGCGACTCCACCAATTTTAACCAATTTTGCCGAGGCGACTGAAACAGAAAATAAAAAACACACTAAAATTAATAAAATTAGCAATTTCTTATTCATTTTTAGATCTCCTTTTAATTAATATGTATTTAAATAATTTCCGTAACCTAAAATCTAACCAAACTCTATTTTTTTAGATGTAATCACCTCCCTTTATTAAAAACAGAATAAAATAATGCAAAAAATATTTTAGAAATAAACACAATAAATTATATAGTAACTTTTTCTGTTTTTATTTATAAAAAAGCCTGAAAGATTGGTTCAATTTTAATTTATGGAACCTATCCTCCAGGCTTTTATCCCGAAAGTGTAGCATTAAACTTTCATTAAAATGCTTTGTGCCGCTTGGTCCAGACTTTTTGTTTAAAAACGGAACCCTAGGCACACTTCCATTTATATATTTAATTTTTAAAATTTTAGCATATATAATTATAACTGTCAAGCAAAAGAATTTTATTGTCAAATAAAAGATAAAACTGGACTGTTTTTTAATGATTTAAAAGATAAAAGTGGACTACCTAAAAACAGTAAAAAGGTATAATTTAGAACTA
>NZ_PFKO01000012.1:0-2482 GCF_002784285.1 Candidatus Infernicultor aquiphilus | reverse complement strand
TCTAAATACTTTTGCCGCCTAAAGGAGATTAAAATATGTTGGATACTCTTACTAAAAGAAGAATAGATACCGCAAGAGATATTCTCGTCGGAAAATTACCCGACCCCAAATCACAGGTGGAACAGATTACCATTGCCTTGATTTACAAATTTATGGATGATATGGACAAGCAATCGGAAGAATTAGGGGGTAAAACAAAATTCTTTACCGGTGAATATGAAAAATATTCCTGGAGCAAAATCTTTGATCCTCGTGTGAGCGGATATGAACTTGTCGGTTTATACGGAGAAGCTATCCAGAAAATGAATCATAACCCCAATATCCCTCAGTTATTTAGGAATATTTTTAAAAATGCCTATTTGCCCTATCGTGATCCGGAAACATTAAAAATGTTTCTTAAAGTTATAGGAGAATTTGAATACGATTACAGCGAAAAATTAGGAGACGCTTTTGAATATCTGCTTTCTATTATGGGCTCCCAGGGTGATGCGGGTCAGTTTAGGACACCAAGACATATTATTGATTTTATGGTGAAAGTTGTTGACCCATCTAAAAACGAAACCATCTTAGATCCTGCCTGTGGAACGGCCGGATTTTTAATTTCTTCATTTAATCATATCCAGAATAAAAATAAAAAAGACGGTAGAATTAATTTAACGCCTGACGAAAGGGCGAGATTGATAGAAAATCTTTCTGGCTACGATATTTCTCCCGATATGGTGAGATTGTCTTTAGTTAATATGTATCTGCATGGATTCCAAAGTCCAAAAATTTACGAATATGATACCTTGGCCTCGGAAGAAAAATGGAATGAGTTCTATGACATCATTCTAGCCAATCCTCCCTTTATGTCACCAAAGGGTGGAATTAAACCCCATAAGAGATTTAGTGTACAGGCAAACCGCTCTGAAGTCCTTTTTGTTGATTACATCGAAGAACATTTGAATCCCAATGGTCGGGCAGGTGTGATTGTGCCGGAAGGTATTATTTTTAAATCTGAAATTGCTTATAAAAAACTTCGAAAAATGTTGATAGAAAATTCACTTTATGCAGTGGTTTCTTTGCCTGCCGGGGTCTTTAATCCTTATGCCGGCGTGAAAACATCCATACTATTTTTAAATAAAAATTTGGCTAAAAAAACCGATAAAATTTTATTTGTAAAAGTAGATAACGATGGATTTGGTTTAGGTGCCCAACGAAGAGAAATCAAAGAAAATGACTTACCGATGGCATTGGAAATTATTAAAAAATATAAACAGTGCATCATGGAAGAGAAAGAAATAGAATTTAATTTAACTGAAACAAAACTTGCACATTTAGTGAAAAAAGAAAAGATTGCCGAGAGCGGTGATTATAACTTGAGTGGCGATAGATATAAAGAAGCAGTTACTTATAATGGAAAATGGGATTTTGTAGAACTTGGAGAAGTTTGTGAAATCGTTAAGGACAAACCTTCTTCGTTTGAGGGGGTAAAAAGATATTTTTCAACAGGAGCAATTTCTTATAAATATCACATTGAAGATTATGAAATGGTTACTTTTGAAAAAAAACCAAGTCGGGCAGATATATTTCCTTCAATAAATGATATTGGTTTTGCCGTAATGAAAAACACGAATAAAGTAGTTTTTATTGATGATTATTATTACGACTCTATTTTTTCGACAGGATTTACTTTTTTAAGATGTAAAAAACAAGTTAATTTTAAATATTTATATTATTTGATTAAAGATGATTTATTTCAAAGTATAAAAGATAGAGAAGCAGTTGATGGAATAATGGGTGGGATTAGAAAATCTGATGTATTAAAAATTAAAATCCCTCTTCTCCCTCTTGAAATACAGGAGCAGATTGTTTCTGAATTGGACAGCTATCAAAAAATAATCGATGGCGCCAAGCAGGTCGTTGAGAATTATAAACCTACTTTCAAAATCGATCCAGAATGGGAGATGATAAAGCTTTTTAAAATATGTGAGAATTTAGATGGGAAAAGAATCCCTATAACAAAAAGTGATAGAAAAACCGGGCCTTATCCATATTATGGTGCTTCAGGTATTGTTGATTATACTGAGAATTATATTTTTGATGAAGATTTGTTATTAATTTCGGAAGATGGTGCAAACCTATTAACAAGGGTAACTCCGATTGCTTTTTCAGTATCTGGTAAAGTATGGGTTAATAACCATGCTCATGTTTTAAGATTTGAAAATATTGCGACTCAAAAATTTGTTGAGCTGTACATTAATTCAATAAATATAAAAAATTACGTCACCGGTTCTGCACAACCAAAATTAAATCAAAAAAATCTTAATTCAATAATGATTCCATGCCCTCACATTGAAATCCGGAAAAACATTATTAAAAAAATCGAAAGTGAACAAAAAATCATCAATGCCAACAAAGAATTAATTACGATTTTTGAAAATAAAATTAAAGATAAAATCGCAGAAGTATGGGGGTAAATAAAAAAGGAGATGCCTTTTAA
>NZ_PFKO01000373.1:0-2404 GCF_002784285.1 Candidatus Infernicultor aquiphilus | reverse complement strand
CTTCCGCTTTTCCTTCTTTTAATAAAGTTAAAGAAACAATTTCCCCTTTTCGAATAAATTGTAATATTGCAGAAGTAGTGATTATTCTGGGATTTACTACAGCATCTACTCCAATTTTTTCCAGTATTGGAATATAATTGGATCTATCTATTTTAGCAATTACTTTTTTTGTGCCCAGGTGTTTGGCTAATAAGGCTACTAAAAGATTATATTCATCATATCCGGTGACCGCGACGAAACCATCAGTGGTTTCTATACCTTCCGATTTTAAAAGATCAATGTTGGTGCCATCTCCATTTATTATTAAGGAATGAGGAAGTAGCTCAGCGATTTTATCACATTTTTCTTTATCTCTTTCAATCAATTTAGTATTAATGCCAAGTTTTGCTAATATTAAAGCTGTTTGAATAGCAATTCTGTTTCCTCCCAAAATCATCACATTTTGCATATCCAGTGGTTTTTCGTTGAAAAATTCATTTAACCCTAAAAAATTGTCTTTTTCAACTAAAACATATAAATTATCCCCTACAATAATTTTTTCTTCTCCATCAGGAATAATTATCTTATTATCTCGATAGATAGCTGCAACTAATACAGGGTATTTAAAGCTAATATTTTTTAGTTGCTGATTGAGAAAAGGAAAATATTTTTCAATATTGAATTCAATAAGTTTAACTTTTCCCTCAGCGAAATCCTGTACTTGAGAAACATTTATTGGTGATTTAAATAATTTAACTATTTCTTTCGCGGTAGCTCTTTCTGGGTTAATAGCAAAATCTATTCCTAATTTTTCTCTGGATAAGATACTGGTGTGCAGATATTCAGGGTTTCTGATACGAGCGATTTTTTTAGGTACACCAAATTGTTTAGCTATCATACAGGCTAACATGTTTACTTCATCGCTGCTGGTTACGGCAATCAACATATCTGTTTTTTTAATTCCAGCTTCCTCTAAAGTGAGTACATTAGCTCCATTGCCTAAAATAACCATTGCATCTAAACTATTTTGAGCAGATTGTTGTATTATGTTATCTTTTTCAATTATTACGATATCATGATTTTCTGAAGATAAAGTTTGGGCAATCTGGCAACCAACTTTTCCTGCGCCTATTACGATTATTTTCAAAAAAATTCACCCCTTTTAGTTTCTCTAAAAAATATTTTATTTTGGGAAATTTTTATTAAACTAAAAAAAGAGAAACTATTTTATCTTTAGTTTCTCCATTATTAATGCTATATTTATAAATTTATTCCACCTCCAACGCTTACGGGGTGAGCTGACGGATTTGAGCTGAAAGGATTGCTCTACTTATTATTTAAATAAGATTCACCCCTCTGCCTGTGCGTTGCCTGACTGCGAGCGTACTCGCTCAGGCAGGCACACAGACGTGAATTTTGGTTCCCCCGTTTCTCCCTTGGAGAATTCAGCGTAAAAAAGATGCACCTTTTTTATGTTAGAATTTTACACTGTTTTTGGCAATTTGTCAAACGCACCAGAGGTAATTTTATTCTTGACAGCCAGGATAGTTTGGAGTATAAATAAGTGTAGAAAAAAGTTGACCAAATTAGCATGAAAAAAGGGAAAATAGATATGCCAAACTATAATTTTGAATGTCAGGATTGTCAGGAAGCCTTTGAGGTTAGAGCAACTATTAAGGAGATGGAAGAAGGTAAGATATCCTGTATAAAATGCAACAGTAAAAATATTAAAAGAATTTTTAATGGTTTTGGATTCTGTTCCGGAAAATCTTCTTCCTCGATGAATTCAAGTTCCAGTTCCTGTAATTCTTGTTCATCGGGTAGTTGCTCCACTTGTGGAGGATAGAAAAGAACGAAAAGTTATTAATCTATAAAATATAAAAAGGTAATGGTTTGAAAAAGACTGTTACCTTTTTTATTTTTTTAAAATAAAAAATATTTTTTAAAAAGTTTGCAGGAATTTGAGTTTGGTTTGGAGAATAATTATAAAAGGATAAAATTTAGGAGCCAGGAGCCAAATTAGTATATAGTGAAGAAAGTAGAAGTCTATAATTCGTAGGGTAAATTTTCTTATTAATTTGTAAATCATTTAATTAATAAATTTAAAAGGAGGTAGTAAATTTTGATTATGAAGATAAAAAATATTTTTAGGATTGAATTATGGTTATTTGTATTGATCTGTTTAATGGTCTTCTCTGCAGTAGGTCAGGGAGAGGAATTAGCACCGGATTCAGAATATTTACAAAAAATTGCTCTAGGTAAAGATATTCTGGAAAAAAATCTCCTTCAAGAGACTAATATTTTCGTTCCTCAGGACGAGAAAGTAGTTGCTTGGTTCAGCTTTTCTTATGATTCAACGGAAAAATTTATCCTGAGGTGGGAATGGATTACCCCTCAAGGGACATTGTATCATCGAGGAGAATTG
>NZ_PFKO01000166.1:1147-2386 GCF_002784285.1 Candidatus Infernicultor aquiphilus | reverse complement strand
ATTTCTGGTTTTTCTAAAAATTCACAAAATATTTGCAGATTTTCTTCTAATTTATTTAATACTTTATCAATGTTTCCCATTAAATCTTTTATCTTATCAATTCTAAAATTGTGGGCATAAATATTTCTAACTATATGACGAAAGGCTCTAATATGACTGCTCAAAGTTAAAAATTTTTTATTCATATTTTTATACCCTCTTTTTCAATCATCTTTTTTAGAGAATCATTGCACTCTTCAGGGTCTATTATATCAATTTTAAATTTAGAACTTAAAGATATAATTTCAGCCACTGCTTTAAAGTACATTTCTGGTGGTATGTCCCAGGCAGCTAAATCTATATCAGACCATTTATTAAAATAAAAAGAATCTTTTAAAGATCCAAAGACTACAATTTTTTTAGCATGATATTTTTTATATAGAAGTTTGGCAGCTTCTTTCGCTACTGACCATGCCTCTTGATATCTCTGTAATAGATATTCTTTTTTCTTTTCTTCTCTCTTTGTTAAGCACATCTGGTATTCTCTTATCTCTTCTGGGGTTAAATCCTTCGCTGTTCTAAACATAACCTTCACATTTCTCCTCTTTTATATCTCTTTCATCTTAACCTATTTAATTATACCCTTAATATATAGTTCTATGCAACTATTACACCTTTTTAAATTTTACACTATCTTCAAATCAGTAGAATCGGGAATATTTTTCTCTGCACTTCTCAGAAGTACAAAAAGAACTCTCTGGAATGAAGGTAGAGTTGGGGAAAATTGAATAGAACCATTAACAAAAGGGGACAAGATACTCTTAATTTTTAATAATAAAAATATTCTGCCCCTTTTTCCTCACAAATTACTGAATCTCGTATATTTACAATTTTCTCAAAAGCTCATGATAATAATCAACAGTAATTTCTATTTCTCTTATGATATCTCTTATTAATGGACGAGCTAAAACCCTTCCTTGGTGATGAGGAATTGTAGTAGTTCTCCCATCCGAGTGTCTATAAAAAACATGACTTCCCTTTTGGCGCACTCTCTCAAAACCTAACAGAAACAATAATCTCTCCATTGTATTTGCATCAACAATCTGAAGTTTACTCAAGCTGATACCTCAATCTGTTGAATACCTATAAACTCAGGTAATCGTTTCTTATCCTCTGAAGTCATTTCTTCTAAGCATAATTCAACTACTTCTTTCAAATTTTTTTGAAGCTCGTCCAAAGTCTCTGCTTGAGTATGAGCAC
>NZ_PFKO01000166.1:0-1139 GCF_002784285.1 Candidatus Infernicultor aquiphilus | reverse complement strand
TCCGGAACAGTCCCTACATACAAACCTGTTTCTGGATCTCTTTCAATATACGCAATTATTTTACGCATTTTTATGAATTTCTCCTTCTATTAATATTCAATAACCTATATATATTATACCACTTCTCTCACAGGAGAGTGCTTGCTTTCTAAAATATTATACCATAAATCTTAAATATAAATAATAAATAATTTCTTCCAATAATTAAAAAAATCAGCTAAAATTCTATTAGGAATCAAAACATCTTGCATGCGTCTCATCCTCCCCCTTGCAATGCATCTTTAATCCAGCAAAAATTGTTCATAAAAATAAAAGTTTGCCAACTTCAGATACTCCAATACCACCCACTCAATATCTTCTCTATCCTTCCACCATTGATTAACCTTAGAAGGGTCATATTTGCTGGGACTCGAATAGATATCTATCTCTTGGTCCAAAACACTCAAAGCTTTTTTAAATATCTGCTTGGCTCTTCTAGAATGATATTTTGAAGTAACTAATATGATTGATTCTATTTCTCTATTATTCCTAATATACTCCCTAATGGTCAGGGCTTCATCCTGCGTACTTCTGGAATTACCTTCGAGGATTAATACCTCTTCCTCCGGAATTCCTAAATCTATTGCCGCCATCTTGCTTAACAGAGTATTTCCATAAACTTTTATTCCTCTATTTATAGAGATATCTTTTGCGGTAATATAACTGTTAATCAGAACGATTCTATCAGAATAACCCTCATCATATAAATCTACTGCTTCAAGGATTCTATCATACACACTGCCCATGAGAACTACAATAATATCGCTTTCTTTCACTTCATCATTCACTACCAGCCACTGACCTAAATTAGGCACAATAAATATGCCTAACAGAATAAAAAAAGCAAGAAGTATGACCAAAACAGATAATATCTTCTTGCCGGTAAATTTATTATATCGTTTCATTCTCACTTTATCCCTTGTCATTCCTATGCTCCCTTCTGTCATTCCCACGAAAGTTTTGCTCTCTTCTCTAAAATCTCCTCAATCCTCTCCATCTGAGAGCATCCCAAAGCTGCACTCAATTCATCCATCCGAAAATTATAGCCCAATCTTTCAACAAGTTAAAAGGGGATAGGCTACTTTGATAATAAAAAGTAA
>NZ_PFKO01000237.1:7757-15328 GCF_002784285.1 Candidatus Infernicultor aquiphilus | reverse complement strand
AGAAACCAAATGTAGGGGTTTGATTTATCAAAATGTAGGGGTTTGATTTATCAAACCCGCCAGAAAAATTTTCAAAATACACGGGTCGAATAAATTCGACCCCCTACGCTAAGAATTATACACTAACATTCGCAATACGATATACGAATTACGAATCAAAAAGGAAGAAGATTATGAAAGAAAACAATAAATCTAAAAAAACATTTTATATAACTACACCTATCTATTATGTGAATGATGTACCGCATATTGGACATGCTTATACTACTATAGCTGCAGATGTTATAGCTCGATACAAAAGACTATCTGGCTACGAGGTTCTTTTTTCTACCGGAACAGACGAACATGGTCAAAAGATTGTTAGCTCAGCAGAAAAAGCAAATTTAACCCCTCTGGAACTAGTAGATAAAGTAGTATTAAAATTCAAAAATCTTTGGCCTTTATTAAATATTAAATATGATGAGTTTATACGCACCACTGAAGAGAGACATATTAAAGTAGTGCAGGAAATATTCAATAAATTATACCAAAAGGGTGATATTTATAAAGGTGAATATGAAGGTTGGTATTGTGTTCCTTGTGAAACATTTTGGACCGAAACACAGTTGACAGATAAAACTTGTCCTACTTGTGGAAGAAAAATTGAAAAAATAAAAGAAGAAAGTTATTTCTTTAAAATATCAAAATATCAGGATCAATTATTATCTTATATTGAAAAACACCCTCAATGTATTCAGCCAGAAGTAAGAAAAAACGAAACTATAAGTTTTATTAAAAGCGGTCTTAAGGACCAAAGCGTGACTAGAACAAAAAAGAGCTTGAAATGGGGTATCAATGTTCCTTTTGATGATAATCATGTGATCTATGTATGGTATGATGCTTTATTGAATTATATTACAGTAGCCGGATATAATACAGATAAAGAAAAATTTGAAAAATATTGGCCTTCAGCTATTCACCTGGTAGGGAAAGATATATTAAGATTTCACACTGTTATCTGGTTCACTATGTTAATGGCAGCAGGAATTGAGCCACCCCAAATGGTTTTTGCTCATGGTTGGTGGACTATAGAAGGGGAAAAGATGTCTAAATCCAAAGGTAATGTAGTTGATCCTTATGAGATGATAGAAGAATATGGTGCTGATGCATTCAGATATTTTTTAATGAGAGAGGTTTCTTTTGGACAGGACGGTAATTTTTCTAAGGATTTATTAATTAAAAGAGTAAATTATGACTTAGCCAATGATTTAGGAAATTTAGTAAGTAGAACTATAGCTATGATTAAACAATTTTTCAATAATAAAATCCCTGAGGCAGTAACTAAAAAAGAAGTATACGATATAGAATTAGAAGAGTTAGCTTTAAAAACTATAAAAGAATACAATACCCAAATGAATAATTTATCCATTAACCTGGCTTTAGAGACTATCTGGCAATTTATTAGAAGAACCAATAAATATATCGATCAAACAGCACCCTGGGTATTGGGGCGTGAAAATTCACCAAAAGGAAGATTATCTAATATTTTATACAATGTAGCAGAATCCATACGGCTAATCACCATATTAATTTATCCCTTTATGCCAGGAAAAGCAAAAGAAGTGTGGGAGCAATTAGGTATGGAAACAGATTTAGATAAATTAAGAATAGACCGAGATGCTCATTGGGGAAAATTAAAGCCAGGTATTTTAGTTAAACCTGGAGAAGTGATATTTCCTAGAATTGACCTTAAGGAGAAAGAAAAAGAAGAGGTAAAAGAAAATATAGTTAATCTTATATCTTATGATGAATTTAAAAAAATTGATTTGAGAGTAGGAAAGGTTGTTTCTGCTGAAGAAGTAAGCGGAACAGATAGATTACTTAAATTGAAAATAAATTTGGGCAAGGAGATAAGGACTATTGTTGCTGGAATAAGAAAATATTATTCCGTGGAGAAAATTTTAGGGAAAAAGATAATAATAGTGTGTAATTTACAACCTATAAAGCTTAAAGGAATAGAATCTCAAGGTATGCTTTTGGCTGCGGTTGATAATAATGGCTTAGCTTTATTAACCGTGGACAAAGAAATTGCTGAAGGTAGTAAAGTTCAATAAATAATGACTAAAAAGTGAGCTCTCTTAAAAATAAAATTACCAGGAGGTATAAATATGGCTAAGGTAAACCTCGAAGGAGAACAAATAAATAGGTCAAATTCATTTAGAGAAAAAATTAACAAAAATTTTGGGTTAATATTTATAATTTTTATGTGTGTCATAGTTAGCTTATTTGTTACCTTACAAATAAAAGTTGATAACTTAAATATACAAACAGAAAAAAATATTGAAAATATTAATCTAAGGAATGAGAAAATAATTGGCAAAATAGAAGATTTATCTAACGAAATAAATCGGTATAGTCAGGTAAAAATAGATAAAGAACAGTTTACTGAAATTTATATGCAATTACAAGAATTAACTGGAATGATTTCTAAGGAGGTTAAAAGAGAATTTTATATTACTAAAATAGTTAATAACATATCTTTGTATAACAATACATTAGATAGTAAATTTATATATGAGATTTCTAAAACTATTTATGAAGAATCTATAAAATACAATTTTAACCCTTTATTAATAACAGCTTTAATAAAAGTAGAAAGCAATTTCGAACCTAAAACTATTTCGGATTCTTATGCTTATGGATTGTGCCAAGTAAGAAGATTTATAGCTCCAGAATTAGCAGAAAATATTGGTATAAAATGGGATGGAGCAGAAAAAACATTATTTGATCCTATCAATAATATTAAAATTGGGGTATATTATTTATCTATTTTGAATAGGGATTTTAATGACCTTAAAACTGCTATTATAGCTTACAACCAGGGACCCTATAAAGTACAAGAACAATCAACTAATAATCAAGAGTTAAATCAGGAGTATATTAACAAAGTATTAGATTATTATGCCGAATTAAGAGGTTTTAGTTTTGAAGAAATACAAGATGAAATAATAAAAACTAATGTAAAGTAATTATTTTTGTTATTTTTTTAAAAATAATAAATAAAAAACTATAGTAATAATTAAATTATATTGGTATAATCAATTAAAATAGAATATTGAATATTTAACTTTTTCGGGGCAGGGTAAGGTTAGTTTAAAAATTGACCAATTCCCGATCGGTGGTAAATTCTTAAGAATAAGCCCACGAACCCGGCACTTACTAAGGTGATTGCCAGGTGGATCTGGTGAAAAGCCAGAGCCGACAGTAAAGTCTGGATAGAAGAAGAAGTAATTTATTAAAAAATAAATTATCCCTGAAGAATAAAATATTTTCGGGGATATTTTATTTCGGATGAATCCGACCCCTACATTAAAAGCAATACTTTATACGAAAAAAGTTTTGAGTTTTGAACTAACGATTAACGACTATTCACTATCGACTAATTTATAAACAAAATTAAAAAATTTAGATAGAAGGAGAATCTATATGAAAAGTAAGAAAATTACTAATATTTCTATGTTAATAGCTTTATCTATGATAGCGGGGTATTTTATTCATTTTCCTATTTTACCACAAGCTCCCTTTTTGTTATACGACCCAGGAAATGTATTCCTTTTAATTGGGTCTTTCAAGTTGGGTCCAAAAATTGGGGTATTAATGTGTTTTATAACCGCCCTACTTTTTGCTCTTATTACTGGACAAGGAGGTCCTTATGGTGCTTTGATGAATTTTTTAGCTACTGGAACTTTAATATTTGTATCAGCTCAAATCTATCTTTTAAATCATACTAAAAGAGGAGCAATTTTAGGGATGATCTTGGGTGCCTTAGCTATGACTTTAATAATGATTCCAGCTAATTTAATAATAACTCCTTTCTACTTAGGAGTAGAGAGAGAAATAGTAGTTAAAATGATAATTCCAGCCATTATTCCTTTCAATCTTTTAAAAGGAATAATTAGTGGTTTCTTAACCTTTATTTTGTATAAAAGATTATACCCTTTGATAATTAGCAAATAAATTATATTAATTATTTTTGATAAATTATAAAAATAAATATATAATTAAATCAAATTAAAAAATAAAAACGAAAAACTATAATTTAAAACTCAAAACTTTTTTACATAAGATATTTCTTTTAATGTAGGGGTCGAATTTATTCGACCCGAAACGGGCTCGATGCCTGCCTGTGCGTGTCCGCACGCAGACAGGAATCGAGCCCCTACATATTACACATTACTCATTACTGTGTCCTATACGCAATACGCAATACGATATAAAGAGGGGAAATTTCTATGGAAAATGTGGCAATTTTAATGGCAGGAGGTAGGGGTCAAAGATTTTGGCCTTATAGCCGATTTGATACCCCTAAACAGTTGTTATCTATTACTGGTGGAAATAGTATGATTAGAGAGACGGTTAATAGATTATTACCTCTAATTGATTTGTCTAATGTTTTTATTTCTACTACAGAAGACCTTTTTAATAGCATAAAAGATGCTCTTCCAGAAGTAGATTATTTAAATTATATTCTTGAACCAGTCGGTAGAGATACAGCTGCTTGTATTGGTTTAGCTGCGGTAATTATTGAACACCGCTACAAAGATTCTAATACTACTATGATTATACTTCCTATAGATCATATTATAAAAGAAAGAGAAAAATTTTTAAAAACTATAGAAGAAGGTTGTAAATTTGCCCGGGAGACAGGAAATTTGATTACTATAGGTATTAAACCATTAAGACCAGAAACGGGATATGGTTATATTTGCGTTGGCGAAGAAATTAAGAACCCTAATAACATTACTGCTTGGACAGTGAAAGAATTTACTGAAAAACCGAACCTTGAAACCGCGAAAAAATTCATAAGCGAGGGAAATTATCTTTGGAATAGTGGTATATTTATATGGACTTGCCAGGATATTTTGAAAGCTATTAAAAAAGAGATGCCTAAACTTTACAAAGGATTGATGAGGATAAAGAATAGTTTAGGAACACTAGATAAGAAAGAGGTAGTAAAAGAAGTATTTTATGAATTAGAGAAAATTTCTATAGATTATGCGATTATGGAAAAAGTTTCTAATAGATTAGTGGTAAAAGGAGATTTTAGGTGGGACGATATTGGCTCCTGGACCTCTATGGAGAGAATTTTTTCTCCGGACAAAGATGGCAATGTAATTCAAGGGGGTCATGAAGGAGTAGATACTAAAAGATGCATTGTTATAAATGATGAAGGATTAATAGTTACTATTGGCTTATCTGATTTGGTTATAATATCAAGTGGAGATATAAAAATAATTTATCCCAAAAAACGAGAAGGTGATTTAAAAAAAATTATTAAAAGCATAGCCAATAATGAAAAGTATAAAAAATATTTATAAATAAAAATAAATAAGGACACATTAATTTATTTTAAAATTTGACAATATGTCTTGACTATGGTATTTTAACGAAGAAAAAATAATAAAACCTTATCCAGAGTTGGCGGAGGGACGGACCCTGAGAAGCCCAGCAACCTATAATACCTTAACTGAAAATATTGCGTTATAGTATTATGTTGGTGCTAATTCCCGCGGAATTACAATTCCGAGAGATAAGATGTAAAAATTACCTCTTCGGTATTGAAGAGGTTTTTTAATTAATAATCAAAAAAGGAGATGTTAGATTTGAAGAATAAATACTTATTTACTTCCGAATCAGTTACCGAGGGACATCCAGATAAGATTGCCGATCAAATAGCTGATGCTATACTGGATTCCATTTATGAAAAAGATCCTTATGGAAGAGTGGCAGTAGAAACTTTAGTGGCAACTGGCTTAGTAATGGTTGCCGGGCAAATTACCACTTCTTGTTATGTTGATATTCCTAAAATAGTGCGTCAAACCCTCCGTGATATAGGCTACACCAGGGCTAAATATGGGTTTGATGGTGATACTTGTGCAGTATTAACTTCTATTGATGAACAATCTAGCGATATAGCCTTAGGAGTAAATAAATCTATAGAAGCAAAGGAAGAAGAAAATAAAAAAGTGGATAAAACGAAAAATGATATAGAAAATACTGGGGCGGGAGACCAGGGAATGATGTTTGGTTATGCTTGCAGAGAAACTCCTGAACTGATGCCACTTCCTATAATGTTAGCTCATAAAATAACTTATCGACTGGCAGAAGTAAGAAAAAAGAAGATAATTCCCTACCTCCGGCCTGATGGAAAATCGCAAGTTACCGTGGAGTATGAGAATGGAAATCCCAAAAGAGTTGAAGCGATAGTAGTTGCTGCTCAGCATCATCCGGACATTCCTTATGCTACTTTAAAAAAAGATATTATAGAAAAAGTAATTAATTATGTAATACCTGATAAATATCTGGATAAAAATACTAAATATTTTATTAATGCTACTGGAAGATTTGTTATAGGTGGGCCTCAAGCAGATACAGGAGTTACTGGTAGAAAAATAATTGTTGATACCTATGGAGGAGTAGGAAGTCATGGAGGTGGTAGTTTTTCTGGAAAAGATCCTACTAAGGTAGATAGATCAGGTAGTTATATGGCAAGATATATTGCTAAAAATATTGTAGCTGCTGGATTAGCTGATAAATGTGAATTACAAATTGCCTATGCTATAGGGGTAGCTCATCCGGTATCTATTATGTTAGATACCTTTGGAACAGAAAAAATTCCTCAATCAAAAATATTAGAATTAATTAAAAAGAATTTTGATTTACGTCCTGAAGCAATAATTAGGCATTTGAAACTTAGAAGGCCTATATTTAGAAAAACTGCGGTTTATGGTCATTTTGGAAGGGAAGATGAAGATTTTACCTGGGAAAAAATCGATAAAGCTGAGATATTAAAAAAGCAAGCCGGATTATAAAGGAGTATTTCATTTTGAAAGCAGATATAATTATTAAGGAAGAAATTAAAAAACAATTAAATAAAAGACCATTATTACTTGATGGAGCGATGGGAACTATGCTTCAAACTTATGGACTTAAACCAGGCGAGTGCCCTGAAGAATGGAATATTTCTCATCCCCAAGTAATTACAAAAATTCATCAAGAATATATAAATGCTGGAGCAGATATAATTTTAACTAATACTTTTGGCGCTAGTAAAATTAAATTGAGTAATTTTGGTTTGGTAAATGATATGGTAAAAATAAATGAATCAGCCGTAAAAATTGCTAAAGAAGCAATAAATAAAGAAAGAGGTTCAAAAAAAAGAATATTCATTGGTGGCTCGGTGGGACCAACCGGAAAGATTTTAGAACCCTATGGTGATTTAAAAGTAAGTGAGGTTTATAAAAACTACCAAGAGCAGGTGGTTATTTTGGAGAAAGTAGGTGTAGATTTAATAATTTTGGAAACATTTTATGATCTTGAGGAGATAAGAGCTGCTCTAAAGGCCACCAAAGAGAATACTAATTTAATGGTCATTGCTTCTCTGACTTTTGACCAAAATTTAAAAACTATTTATGGAGTTGGCCCTGAAAAGGCAGTAACAGTACTTGAAAGTGAAGGAACAGATGGAGTGGGGGCAAATTGTGGAACTGGTCCAGAAGTACTATATGAGGTATTAAAGATGATGAAAAAAG
>NZ_PFKO01000237.1:7591-7733 GCF_002784285.1 Candidatus Infernicultor aquiphilus | reverse complement strand
AACCAAATGCTGGAATTCCTGAATTCATTGAAGGAAAAATTATCTATCCAGTATCCCCAAAAATAATGGCAGATTATACTGAAAAATTTATTCAATTAGGCGTAAATATGATTGGTGGATGTTGTGGCACCACTCCTTTGCA
>NZ_PFKO01000237.1:0-7507 GCF_002784285.1 Candidatus Infernicultor aquiphilus | reverse complement strand
TGATTAGATGGATGTAAAAAAATTGCTGACTATAACTAAAGAAAGAGATGCTTCAGATTTACACCTAACTACAGGTATCCCTCCAGTAATTCGTGTAAATGGAAAATTACAAAAATTAAATTTACCAGAATTGACTTCTCAAGACGTTCAAGAAATGATTTATAGTATAATTACTGATAAACAAAAGAACAATTTTGAAGAAAATCATGAGCTGGATTTTTCTTTTGAAGTGGAAAATGTAGCGAGATTCAGGACTAATATTTTTCAAACTCAACGAGGTAAGGCAGCTGCTTTTAGATTAATACCCGAAAAGATAAAAACTCTTGCCGAGCTAAATATGCCTGAGGAAATTTCCATTTTTACTAAAAAACTTAAAGGCTTTGTATTGGTTACTGGTCCTACTGGGTCTGGAAAAACCACTACTTTAGCTGCTTTGATAGATATTATAAATAGAGAAAGATATGAACATATTATAACTATTGAAGACCCTATTGAATTTATTCATGCACATAAAAATTGTGTTATAGATCAGAGGGAAGTTGGAATTCATACCAATTCTTTCGCCGGTGCTTTGCGTAGTGCCTTAAGAGAAGATCCTGATGTAATCTTAGTGGGGGAAATGAGAGATCTCGAAACTATTTCTATGGCGGTAACTGCAGCCGAAACTGGACATTTAGTATTTTCTACTCTTCATACCAATAGTGCAGCTGAAACTATAGAAAGAATTATAAACGTGTTCCCTCCTCATCAACAGGCTCAAATTAGAATGCAAGTTGCCGAATCTATCCTGGGTATGGTGGCTCAAACTTTAATACCTACTTTAGATGGCGAAGGAAGAGTCCCCGCTATTGAATTGACCATTGCCACTCCAGCCATCAAAAATTTAATAAGAGAAGAAAAAATTCATCAAATGCCATCAATAATACAAATGGGCAGAAAAGATGGGATGATAAGTTTAGATCAATGTTTGAAAAATCTACTCGTGGAAGGAAAGATAAGCCGAGAAGAGGCCATAAAAAGGGCTATAGATAAAAAGGTATTTATGGAAATTCGTAGTAAATTTTAAATGAGGTTTATTATGGAAATAAAAGAATTATTAATTACCACCAAAGAGAAAGATGCTTCTGATCTACACCTTAATGTAGGGGTACCTCCGGTTCTCCGTATAAATGGAAAATTAGAAAAATTAAATTTACCAGAATTAACCCCGGAAGATACTCATAATATGATCTATAGTATTTTAAGCGAAAAACAGCAGACTGATTTCGAAAAATGCGGTGAATTAGATCTATCTTATGAATTAAATAATCTAGCCCGTTTCAGGGTAAATGTCTTTAAACATCGTCGGGGAGAAGGGGCGGCTTTCCGATTGATACCTGAAAAAATTAAGACCCTTTCTGAATTAAATTTACCATCAATTCTTTCCATCTTTACTGATAAGGACAAGGGGCTTGTATTAATTACTGGACCTACTGGGAGTGGGAAATCAACTACTTTGGCTGCCTTAATTGATATTATAAATAAGAAGAGATATGATAATATAATTACTATCGAAGATCCTATCGAATTTGTTCATTATCACCAAAATTGTCTTATTTCTCAAAGAGAGATAGGTACACATACTAAATCTTTTGCCTCTGCTTTGCGTAATGCCTTAAGGGAAGATCCTGATGTAATCCTGGTGGGAGAAATGAGAGACCTGGAAACTATTTCTATGGCTTTAACGGCAGCTGAAACAGGGCACTTAGTATTTTCTACCCTCCATACTATTAGTGCAGCGGAGACTATAGAAAGAATAATAGACGTATTTCCTCCTCATCAGCAAAATCAAGTTCGAATGCAACTTGCTGGATCTATTCTGGGGGTTATAGCTCAGATTTTATTACCAACTTTGGATGAAAAGGGTAGAGTTCCGGCTGTAGAAGTAATGATTGCTAATCCAGCTATTAGAAATTTAATTAGAGAGGGGAAAGTTCATCAAATTCCTTCTACTATACAAACTAGTAAAAAAGATGGTATGCAGAGTTTGGATCAATCATTGAAGGATTTAGTTATGGAAGACAAAATTAGCCAGGAAGAGGCCATAAAAAAAGCTATTGATAAAAAAGCATTTATGGAAAATCAATATCTATAATGGTTAGAAATATTATACCAAAGAACCAAAGAAAAGGAGAATAAAAATTGTTTATTCAGGTTCCCAAAGGGACACAAGATATTTTACCTGATGATGCTCCCAAATGGTATTATATTGAAAATAAAATAAGGGAAGTATTAACTAAATATGGATATCAAGAAATAAGAACCCCAGCCTTTGAATACACCGAACTTTTTATTCGAGGAATAGGAGAATCGACTGATATAGTTACTAAAGAGATGTTTACTTTTCCGGATAGAAAAGAAAGAAGCCTTACTTTACGTCCGGAAGGGACAGCTCCGGTGGTGAGGGCTTATTTAGAAAACAATATGGATAGAGCTTCTAAGGTGGTAAAGTTATTTTATATTGGCTCAATGTTCAGATGTGAAAAACCACAAGGCGGTAGATTTCGTCAATTTAATCAATTTGGGATCGAAGTTATCGGAACTAAATCTCCTGAAGCAGATGTTGAGGTTATTATGGCTGCTTTAGAAATTTATGAAAAATTAGGCTTAAAAAATCTTGAAATTGTAATAAACAGCGTAGGTTGTAAAAAATGTAGAGTTGATTATATTCAGAAACTAAAAAAGTTTTTAAGCAATAAAAAAGATTTACTATGTTTAGAATGTGTAAAAAGATATGAAAAAAATCCTTTAAGGGTTTTTGATTGTAAAAAAGATAGTTGCCAAAAAATTATGGAAACCGCTCCGATGATTACTGAAAATCTCTGTCCAGAGTGCAAACTGCATTTTGAAGAAGTAAAGTCACATCTTGATGACTTTAAAATAAAGTATCATCTAGACCCTAAATTGGTAAGAGGGTTAGATTATTACACTAAAACTGCCTTTGAAATTGTTGGTAAAGGATTAGGTGCTCAAAATGCTATAGCTGGCGGCGGTAGATATGATGATCTGGTTGAAGAATTGGGAGGAAAACCTACTCCCGGAGTTGGGTTTGCTGCCGGGATAGAAAGAATGATTATGGTTATGAATCAGCAGAAAATAAACTGGCCCAAACCTAAGTGTATCGACATATTTATAGTAAAAGTTAGTGCAGAAAATAAAGATACTGCCTTTAGATTATTGCAAAAAATTAGAAATTCTGGTTTATCTGCTGACCTGGATTATTCAAACGATAGTTTAAAATCACAAATGAGAATAGCTAATAAAATAGGAGCAAGATATACCGCAATAATTGGTGAAGAAGAATTATCTAAAGATATGGTAACTCTACGCAATATGCAAACCAAAGAACAAAAAAAAGTTAAGTTGGATGAAATTGAAAAAGAATTGAAAAAGGGGTCAGGTCTCAACATTTGACATAACTTTTTGACTACATTATTCGGGAGCAAGTTATGTCAAATGTTGAGACCTGACCCCATAGAGGAGATACATGGAAATTATAAGAATAAGCGATATTAAAAATTATGAGGGCAAAGAAGTAGAGATAAAAGGATGGCTTTATAATAAACGTTCCAGTGGGAGCATAAAATTTTTAATTATCAGAGATGGGACCGGATTTATTCAAGCTACTCTCCTTAAGAGCGAAATAAAAGAAGAATTATTTAATAAAATTGATACTATTAATTATGAATCATCAATAAAAATAACCGGTTTAGTTAGAGAAGAAAAAAGGGCTTCTTCAGGGTATGAAATTTTAATAAAGAATGTTGAAATTATAAGCATGGCAGAAGAAAATTATCCTATTTCTTTAAAAGAGCATGGAGTAGGATTTTTAATGGATTATCGCCATCTATGGTTAAGATCTCCCCGACAGAATGCCATTTTAAGGATAAGAGCCGAAATAATTAAATCTATCCGTAATTTTTTAGATCAAAATGGATTTATTTTGATAGATTCTCCTATACTTACTCCAGCAGCCTGTGAAGGAACTACTACTTTATTTGAAACTGATTATTTTGGAGAAAAAGCCTATCTCACCCAAAGTGGCCAGTTATACAACGAAGCGTCAGCTATGGCTTTCGGAAAAGTATATTGTTTTGGACCTACCTTTCGGGCGGAGAAGTCTAAAACCAGGAGACATTTAATGGAATTCTGGATGGTAGAACCAGAAGCAGCTTATGTTGACCTGGAAGAAAACAATAAAATTCAAGAAAACATAGTAACTTATGTAGTTAAACAAGTATTAGAAAATAAGAAGATGGAATTGGATTTATTAGAAAGAGATTCATCGAAATTAGAAATTATTAAAGTTCCTTTTCCCAGGATATCTTATGATGAAGCTATAGAAATTTTAAAAAAGGATGGTTCTAAAATTGAATGGGGAGATGATTTTGGAGGAGAAGATGAGACTATTTTATCTCAAAAGTACGAAAAACCGATCTTTATCCATCGCTATCCCATAAAATGTAAAGCCTTTTATATGAAGCCTGACCCTCAAAGACCAGAGGTTGCCTTATGTGCAGATCTATTAGCTCCTGAAGGATATGGAGAAATTATAGGAGGCGGTCAAAGGATCGAAGATTATAATTTATTAGCTAATCAGATTAAAGAACATAATTTACCCCGAGAAAATTATGAGTGGTATTTAGATTTAAGAAGATATGGATCAGTTCCTCATTCAGGATTTGGTTTGGGAATTGAAAGAACTATTGCCTGGATATGTGGCTTAGATCATGTCCGAGAAACAATTCCCTTCCCCCGTATGTTGAATAAGATTTATCCGTAATAATAGTATCTCGTATATAGTATATAGTAAAGAAGGATAGCGAATAGAAGTAGGGGCGTATTGCCTGCCTGTGCGTGTCCGCACGCAGACAGGCAATACGCCCCTACAAGGGCTAAGAAAATAACCAAAGATACCACACAGTTTATGAATTGTAGGGGTTTGATTCATCAAACCCGATAAAAAAATTATAAAAACAATACGGGGCGGATAAATCCGCCCCCAACACTATACGCAGTACGCACTACGCAGTACGAATTTTATAAAGGAGTATAGATAAAATTAAATGACAAAGGTAAATAAAATTATAGAACCTATGGGTTCTTGGAAAAGGACTAACTCCTGTGGGGAGCTCCGAAAAGAAGATATTGGAAAAAGTACAATCTTAATGGGCTGGGTTCAAAGTAGAAGAGATCATGGAGGATTAATTTTTATTGATTTAAGGGATCGTAGTGGAATAACTCAAATTGTATTTGATCCAGAAGACTCTGCTGAAGCTCACCAGAAAGCCCACTATATTAAAAATGAGTATGTCATCGCTATAGAGGGGATAGTTGTTACTCGTTTAGCGGGCTCAGAAAATCCCAATATACCTACTGGAGAAATCGAAGTTAAGGCTAAACAGATAAAAATACTAAACCTTTCTGAAGCTCTGCCCTTTAATATTGATGATAAATTAGAAATAAACGATAATCTAAGATTAAAGTATCGTTATCTGGATTTAAGAAGGCCTAAAATGCAAATCAATATGAATTTACGCCACCAAACTTGTATGGAAATCAGGAATTATTTAAATAATAAAGGTTTTTTAGATATAGAGACTCCATTTTTAACTAAAAGTACACCAGAAGGGGCAAGAGATTATATAGTTCCCAGCAGGGTTAATCCAGGGAAATTTTATGCTCTTCCACAGTCACCCCAATTATTTAAACAATTATTAATGATAGCCGGGTTTGAAAGATATTATCAGATAGTGCGATGTTTTCGGGATGAAGACTTAAGAGCTGATCGAGCACCTGAATTTACTCAACTTGATATGGAAATGTCCTTCATCGATAGAGAAGAAATATTCAACTTAATTGAAGAAATGTTCGTTCATTTATTTAAAAGAATACTTAATATTAAAATAAAAACTCCCTTTTTGAAGATAGATTACCAGGAAGCGATATCCAAATATGGGACAGATAAGCCAGATTTAAGATTTGGTATGGAAATAATAGACTTGAGTGAAATATTTCAAGACAGTTCTTTTAGAATATTTCAAGATGTAATTAAGAATAAGGGGAAAATAGGTGCCATAAAAATAGAAGGAGATAAAGAATTTTCCCGAAAAAAACTCGACGATTGGCAATTATTCATTTCTTCATTTGGAGCAAAAGGTTTAGCTTATATAAAATTTAAAGAAGGAAAAGATTTTCAATCTTCTATAGCAAAATTTCTTTCACTTGAAGAAATAGAAAATATAAAAATTAAAACTAATGCTAAACCAGGTGAAATTATTCTAATTATTGCTGATCAGGAGAAAGTAGTGTATGAAGCATTAGGAAATTTAAGAATAAACTTAGCTAATGATTTAAATCTTATTAATCAAGACCAGAAAGAGTTTAATTTTCTTTGGGTTACCGATTTCCCCTTATTAAAATATAATCTGGAAGAAAAAAGATATGATTCAGTTCATCATCCTTTTACCGCACCTCTTAACGAAGATCTTGATTTATTGGGTAGTGATCCTTTAAAAGTACGTTCAAAAGCCTATGATTTAGTACTTAATGGAAATGAAGTTGGCGGAGGTAGTATCAGGATACATAATAATGATCTTCAAAAGAAAATTTTTAAACTATTAGGAATAGATGATAAAATAGCTGAGCAAAAATTTGGATTTTTATTGCAAGCCTTAAAGTATGGAGCACCACCTCATGGGGGAATTGCTTTTGGTTTAGATAGAATGGTGATGCTATTAACTGGAGCTCATTCAATAAGAGAGGTAATAGCCTTTCCCAAGACCCAAAAAGCTACCTGTCCTTTAACTGATGCACCATCAGAAGTAGAGAATAAACAACTAAAAGAGCTGCATATAAAATTAGATTTACCATAAAATAACTTTTAATGAGCATTTGGGAGGTAGGGGCTCGATTCATCGAGCCCGTTACAAAATTATATACTACACGAAAAAGTTTTAAATTTTGAATAATATTTTTTAGTTTTTCAATTTTAGTTTTTCGCTATTTTACTATACTTTATCTCTACTTATTACTTATTACACATTACTAATTACTGTATTCTCTATACACTAAACGCTACTTGCTATACGCTATAATAAGCGACACACGATACGAATAAAAGAGGTATTGAAAGATATAATAAGTTGTGCTATTATAAGAATAAATAAAATGAATAATTACCCTGCTGTGCCCGTGATGACTAATGAAGTTTTGAGCCAACACTTTAAAAAAAAGGGATCGATCTCTAAATGTTGCATGTAAGCCTAAGGTAGGTCTCCTTTCCTTGGAATGGAGACAAATATCTAACGTTTTCTAATTTGGTTAACGCGGAAACATAAAGCATTTAGGTAGATGCCCACTTGTCTGAGGACAGGTATCAAAACCTAAAGCACACGACATAGCGGGGTTTTATAATTTGTTTGCGATAATTTTGACAAAAATAATAAATAATTATATTTTGGTTGTA
>NZ_PFKO01000308.1:0-11282 GCF_002784285.1 Candidatus Infernicultor aquiphilus | reverse complement strand
TTTTGAGTCCGTCTGCGTCAATACTTTGGGGGTAGTTTTTTTAGTGAAAAAATATCCTCTGGTTTTAGGCAAACTTACTCCTAATATTGTTTAGGTTACAGTAATACATGGTTATCTACTTTCTTAAATATTTTTAATTTTTCATCGCATCGTCAAAAGCGGCTATATTCGAATTGAAGTTAATTTTTCTCACAAATTCTAAAGACTCTTTGGCTCCATGCACACGGTCCATTGCACTATCCTCCCATTCAACGGAAAGTGGGCCGGTATAGTTGTTGGCATTTAATTCGCGAATTATTTCTTCAAAGTTAACATTGCCATGGCCAAGTGAACGGAAATTCCAACCACGCCTTAGATCCCCGAATGCCAGGTGAGAACCAAGAATCCCTGATTTACCATCAAGGGTAACAGCGGCATCTTTCATATGAACATGATAAATACGCTCCGGAAAGTCTCTAATTAATATATGAGGAGTTACTCCCTGCCATATTAAATGACTCGGGTCAAAGTTTATACCCAATGTCGGCCTATAATCAAAAGCTTCTAGCAAACGCTTTGTAGTATAATAATCATAAGCTATTTCAGTCGGATGGATTTCTAAAGCAAACTTAATTTCATAATAATCAAATTCGTCAAAAATTGGTGTCCAGAGCTTTACAATTTCCTGATATGCTTCTTCAATCATCTTCTCCGGTGTTTGAGGAAAAGAATAGAAATATTTCCAAATTGGGGAA
Organism: Candidatus Infernicultor aquiphilus; assembly: GCF_002784285.1. Taxonomy (NCBI): domain Bacteria; kingdom Pseudomonadati; phylum Atribacterota; class Candidatus Phoenicimicrobiia; order Candidatus Pheonicimicrobiales; family Candidatus Phoenicimicrobiaceae; genus Candidatus Infernicultor; species Candidatus Infernicultor aquiphilus. Next base: position 10,548 of record NZ_PFKO01000308.1, on the reverse strand, counting down.
CCCGTAAAACCTATTACAAGTGAACATCCCATATTTTTTGCAGCTCTTGGAGCATATTTCATCTCTTTAATGGCCCATTCTCTAATTTTTTCAGGATTACCTTTAACTTTATCGGGAACAAAATTATCCAACCTTTTATCATATAAATCCCCAACACACTGACCTGCGAGATGGTTACTTAAAGCCCAACATTTTAAATTATATTTTTCTAAAATTGCCTTTTTTTCTTCAACATAGGACATATCTTTTGCAGCTCTTTCAACGTCCATATGATCACCCCAGCAGGCAATTTCTAATCCATCATAACCAATCCCGCTCATTAATTTACTTACTTCTTCAAAAGATAAATCTGCCCATTGTCCAGTAAAAATTGTTATTGGTCTATTCATTATATAACCTCCCTAAAAACATTCATTTTTATTAAGAATTATATTTTAAAAATCTACCCATATCGAACCTTTTTTTGAACTTTTGACCGCTAAATTGATAAATTTAACACCGCTTATACCATCATAAACAGTGGGATAATCATAATCCTCTCTTTTAAAGTTATAATCTGATTTTTTAGATAACAATGCATCTGCAAAGTTTTTATAAATATTGGCAAATGCCTCATAATAACCCTCAGCATGCCCACCTGGAATTCGTACATTATTGGCTGCCAATGGATAAATTTCATCACGCCCTCTTGATAATTTCTCTTCTGGTTTATCAAGATAGACAACTTTTAAATAATTAGGATCTTCCTGGTGCCATTCAATACTACCCTTTGTAGCATAAATTCTTATCTTCAAATCGTTGCCATGACCAATTGCAATCTGTGAACACCAGTAAAAACCACTTGCATCGTTATCATATTTAATCATGATCCCAGCATTTGTATCCAAAGTTCTGTTTTCACCTATTATATCTAATTTAGCACAAAGGGATTTAATCTTTAAATCAGTAATATAAGATACGGTATTTTCAATATGGCTTCCAATATCTCCCACACAATTAGAAATCCCCGCCATTTTGGGGTTAGTTCTCCATGCTGCCTGAATATTGCCCTCGTTCTCTACAGTATTAGCAAGCCATTCCTGGGGATATTCAGCCATAACCATCTTGATCTCTCCTATATCCCCATGACGAATCATTTCACGAGCATGTTTAACCATTGGAAAACCACTATAAACATAAGTAACGCAAAAGAGAAGTTCTTTTTCTTTTGCCAAATAAGCTAGTTCTTCTGCTTCTTCAACTTTAAAACACAAAGGCTTATCACAGACAACGTTAATACCATTTTTCAAAAAGGTTTTCGCAATTTTATAGTGAGCATAATTTGGAGTGACTATTGAAACAAAATCAATTTTATCCTCTCTTGCTGCCTCTTTTTCAGCCATTTCTTCAAAGCTTCTATAAAGCCTTTCTGTATCTAAGCCTAACTTTTCCCCCGTAGATAAGGTATTATCAAAACTCCTAGAAAAAGAACCTGCAACCAACTTTGCTTTTCCATCAAAATTAACAGCTTTACGATGAACATCACCAATAAAAGAACCCGGTCCACCACCGACCATGCCATAACCTAAAACTTCATTTATCGCATCTACTTCTTTTCCTTCAATCACTTTTTTCACCTCCATCATTTGTTTAAAATAAGTTTTTATTAGTAGTATTGTGGTTTGCAGGGTGATAATAAAACCTAACGTTTCCCTCTTTGGAGTAAGACAGCTCCTATGATTAATAACCCCTTTACTGTGCCTTGTAAGTATGGGGAGACACCTAACATATTTAGCATGTTGTTTATAATACCAAGAAGTATAGCCCCAAAGACGGCCCCAGATATATACCCACTTCCTCCTGCCATAGACGTTCCCCCTATAACTACAGCAGAAATTGCATCTAACTCAAAGTTCAGTCCTGCATTGGAGGAACTTATAGAGTTTAATCTTGACGACAAGAGAAAAGAGGAGATGGCTACTGAAATTCCTACTATTATATACGAAATAACCCTCACTCTATCTACATTAATAGCAGCATACTGGGCTACCTTTTCATTTGACCCTATTGCACAGATATATCTTCCATACCTTGTATTATTTAATATAATATGAAATACAATCGCTAATCCAATAAATATCCAGATAGGAATCGGGATAAATAAGAACGAGCCCATTCCTATAGAGGGAAAGATTTCACTTTTCGAACGGAATTCTCCTGCACTAATGATGTATAAAGTTAAGGACCTAAATATAGCCATAGTCCCTAGTGTAACAATAAATGGAGCTATTCTACCCTTTGTAATTAATAGTCCATTTATTGTTCCTCCAATAATACCAAGGAGTAATCCAAAAAGAATAGATATAATTATTGCTCCTATCCCTCCACCGAAATGGTTTAACACGAGAATAATTATTCCGCCTACTAATGCAGTCATAGAACCTACAGATAGGTCAATCCCCCCACCTATAATAACAAAAGTCATGCCCAATGCAATAATACCAGTATAAGACACTTGTCTTAAGATGTTGAGGATATTTTGAAGCTGCAAGAAATATGGGCTAGCAATAGAAGATATAATAAAAAGTAATATTAAAATAAAAAGAGACCCATACCTCTCGTAATTAAGTTTTTTCATTTTTCCCTCCTACCCCTTTAACCCAGTAGCATAAAACATAATTTCTTCTTCATTGATCTTGTCTCCTTCTAAAACACCTGTAATTCTACCATTATGCATTACTATTACTCTATTAGACATACCTATGATCTCTTCTAGTTCTGATGAGATCAATATACAGGATAAACCAGATATTGCTAAATTATGGATGAATTTATATATGTCTCTTTTTGTACCGACATCGATTCCCTTAGTTAGCTCATCTAAGATAAGAATCTTTGGTTCTGGGTCTAGAATTTTAGCAAGTGATACTTTTTGTTGATTTCCACCGCTTAAAAATTCCAACTTTGTATATATGGAATGAGCTTTAATTTCAAACGTATCTCCATAGAAGTGTACTTTTTTTATTTCTCTTTTAACGTCTATTAGTCCTAAAGAATTGCAGTATTGAGGAAGGGATGTCAAAGTTATATTATTTTTTACATTAAAATTTCTTAAAATACCTATCCCTTGCCTATCTTCTGATAGATAACCTATCTTATGTCTTACTGCATCTTCTGGTGAATTTATCCTACATTCTCTCTCTTTTATGAAGATCTTACCCTGATTTATCTTTCTAATCCCAATGATTGCTTCGGCCAATTCTGTCCTCCCTGAACCTATCAGTCCTGCAAATCCCAGTATCTCTCCTCTTTTTAGGCCAAAGCTTATGTTGTGTAGCAATCCATCTACTATCAAGCCTTCCGCTCTTAGAACTGTCTCCTCTTTAGGAACTACTTTAGGAGGAAAGATAGTATTTAGCTCTCGTCCTACCATTCTTCGAGCCATTTCATTTTCATCTATCTCTGTGATCTTGTTAAGACTTATAAAATCTCCATCTCTTAGTATCATTACTCTATCACATATATCTTTAATTTCTTTTAATTTATGGGAAATATAGATTATAGTGACTCCTCTTTCCTTTAACCGCTTCATTAAACTAAAGAGGATGTTAATCTCATGAAAAGTCAATGATTCTGTAGGTTCATCCATTATCAGTACTTTTGGATTTTGAGAGATAGCTTTAGCAATCTCTACCATTCTCTTCTGAGCAATACTTAAATTAGAGATCTTTTCTTGTGGATCGATTTCTGTCTCTAGACTTTTAAATAAATCTTTTACTTCTTGAGTCATCTCTCTTTTGTTAAGTAAAAAGAATCTTCCGGTTAATTCATTTCCCAAAAGTATATTTTCATATACCTTTAGAGTATTTATTAGGTTTACCTCTTGCGGGATGGTAGCTATGCTTAAATTCTTAGCTATAATTGTGTCTCTAATTTTCACTGGTTTTTCTTCAAAAAATATTTTCCCTTTGGTAGGGGTAAATATTCCATTTAATACCTTTGTAAATGTTGATTTTCCTGCTCCATTTTCTCCTATGATTCCAAAAATTTCACCCTTTTTAATCTCTACGCTTATATTCTTAAGGACATAAACATCAGAGAATTCTTTAAAAATACCATCTGTTCTTATTATTGTACTTCCCATTTTCTAATCTTCCTATCGTTTATAATTATTTAAAGGCAGATGGGAGACGAACTCCCAACTGCCTTTAAACTGTCTAAGTTAAGAGATTAGTAGATGTTATCTGGTTCATAGTAATATTCGGCATTTTCTTTTATAATCATTTCTGTTGCCAAGATAATCTTTGATGGAATTTGTCTTTGATAGAAGCCAGTTAGAGATTCATGTTTTAATCCCATAACAGCAAGGCTTATGCCACTAGCAATCATAGATGGTGAATAAGTAGGTGTAGCCCGAACTAGTGGGTCGCCATCCATAATCATTTTAACTATATCCTTTGCGCCACCACCACCAAAAAAGATTTTTATATCTTTACGACCAGATTCTTTGTAAGCTTGAAGGGCTCCCTTTAAACAATCATCATCACCAGCCCATACTGCATCTATTTGCTTATACTTTTGAAGATAGTTTTCCATTATTTCTAGCCCTTTTTGGGTGGACCAATTTGCCGGCTGAGAATCGAGGATCTCTATATCTGGATAATTCTTCATCACTGCATTATATGCTTCTACCCTTTCAGTATTTATAACACAAGGAATTCCTTCGAGGATGACGATTTTGCCCTTTCCTTTTAGTTCCTTTGCTGTGTATTCGGCTGGTGCCCTCCCATATCCTGGGTTATCGCCAGCAATATATACATCTTCTACAGGTTTGAGGAGTCCTCTATCTACAGATACTATGTATATCCCCTTTTTCTTTACTTCTTCAACCACTGGTGTAAGTGGAGCTGAATCATAAGCAAGAATTACTAGAGCATTTATCCCCTTTACCATCAAGTCTTCCACCTGACCTACCTGTTGAGATGCTGACTCTGCTGTCACTAGATAGAATTCTATATTCTTATCTTTTTCCTGCCAATCTGAGATAGCCTTCTTTGCCCACCATACAATACCACCTGTCCATCCGTGGTCAGCACTTGGGATTGCTACACCTATCTTTAGTGTTTCTGAGGCAGCAAAAATAGTAGCATTGAATAAAAATAGAGAAGACAGAAGCACTAAGGTTAAAACTAATGCAACTTTACGCGCCTGTTTCATTACTAATTCCTCCTTTTTTACTTTTTTCAAGAATCATATTATTCACTTCATCCTTTTTCAAAGAGATTTTTAAACGCAAGTCTTACGAATCTCTATTGAACTACATCCTTTCACTCTTACATAGAAAAGTCCGTATCTATAACACCTTCATAGGCATACCCCCTTTCTTAATTTCCCTCAAAGAAACACATTAAATCTAGAGAGTTTTCTACTTAACGTTCTTCTCGTCTTTTCTTATTGGTAAAGATATGACTTTATTTATCTTCTGTGTAATCTATAAGGCTTTACCTGCATAGCTTGTAATAATATGAGCACGGGGCTCTTTTAATTTATACTCTAGACAAATTTTACTTCGGGATTATATTCAGCACACTCCTGCAAGCCTTCTATAAGCCTCTTCCACATAGAATGACTTACATAAAAATCAAAATAAATAATCAAAATCCAATTGAATGATGTTCTTTCTGAACCAGTTCACACCAATTGCCCACATTCCATTCACCAAAAACTCCCAATCCTCCTAATTCGTCAGCGCCACAATAAACCGGCACATGAATGACTGATAGGCCAGGAAATTTAAATCCTTCATGTAGAGCACTTACCAATTCCTGCGGAGAACTACCACCATATATACCTTTGGCTCCCTTAATAGAATTTGCCCAGGCTGCATAATCAACAATCACGCTGTCATTTGTCTTAAATGTTTTTCCATATTGCGCAACTTGCAGACTTGATATTGCTGACATACAACGATTATCGAAAACAATAATCATTGCTCTAAGACCGTGTTGAGTTCCATCCAGCAGAATTTGAGGATTCATCATAAAGGAACCATCTCCAACAAATGCGATACCATAAACTCCTTTATCTGCAATCGCATTGGCCAATAACGCGCTTAGCGCAAATCCCATATATGAGGAACCAGTATCAGTATATGTCTGGCCGTATACTGAATCTTCAACTAACTGAAAGCCATTAGCTTGAACATCACCAGAATCAAAATACTTAACTGCCTTATTTTTATCTGCAAAGTCACATGCAACCTTTATTGCTGCAGGCTGAGTCAGGACTTTTTTACCCCAGACTGGATCAAATATGGTGGGGTTGTCAAAACGTTTTTGTTTAAAATTTCCCCAATCTTTTTTCTTTTCAATATTCTCATTTAACCAGGGAGAGAATAATTTTTTATCTCTATTTAAACCATCTCTTTCTAAATACCTGATTAATTCAATTAAATTACCTTTTACATCACCAATTAAGGGAATCGCATTATTGTAATGGGTAGCATCATACATATCAATGTTAAAATTTATTATCCGTTTAGCGTGTTTCCATGCAGTGCCGGAACAATCCCATTGGCACACTCCTCTCGCACCAATCACAATTACTAAATCTGCTTCGTTCATAGCATAATTGCCACAAAGAGTTCCTTTCGACCCACCAACTATCATATTCCTTTTATATTGGTAGGGTATAATGCCTGAAACATTAGGACCTGTGACAATCACAGCATCTATTAACTCAGCTAAATGTTGAATCTCTGGTCCGGCATTGATAGAACCCCCACCAATTTTAATAGTAATCCTATTGCTATTTTTTACTAAATTAACTGATTTTTCAAATTGCCTCTCTTGATTACAAACCACAGAATTAATTGGTTCCAGTTTTGGAAATTCCATTAGGTTGCAATTTTTAATAATCATGGGCTGTATATTCATTGGCATTAAAAAGTAAAACGGGGAGGCAAAGCCAGGGTTGTGCACAGTTGCATAACCCCATCTCAGTGCCGTAAAAATTGCTTCGGGTGTATGAAGAACATAAGATTTACCCATAACGGAAGTTAATTTTAAAAACAATTCCTGCTCATGCTTTGGTATCTGTTGCATATTTGGACCTTCATTATGAGTACTTTCGTCTCCATATATATGATAGACACCTAATCCATTATTTGCAGATGCAAGTGACCCTGCAAGAGCATGCATAGCACCCGGCCCAATTGATGTAATAACCACAGATACTTCACCATATTGCCACCTTAGCGCGGTGGCTATATGTGCAGCTTCTGTTTCATGTCTTACGTTAAACATTTTCACCAGCCCTGCATCCTCATATATGCGTAAAACTTCTCCAATAGCTGTGGTCCCATGCCCAAAAATACCTATATATTTCGTTACCTTTTGATTTAAAAGACCTAGCACAAGGGCTTCTGAAAGAGAAATGTCCTCAAATTGTTTCAAATCACCTGATTCTACTGCAGTTTCTAAACTTCCTCTATTCTTTATTGCCTTTGCTCTCAACAATCGTTCTGAAATAGTTTTACTCATTCCAAACATTAAAATTCACTCCTGACTAATAACTTATTCATTTAGTAATTTCTTTAGCGTAATTACTCCTCTTCTGAATCCTTCAAAACAGGTTGCCTGGATAAAGTTCAAAATATAGTTTTATTCCAAGTTTTTTTGCATAAATAGCAATCTCTTTCCAAAAAGCAATTACAATCTTCTCCCATTGCCATTTAAGTATCCCACTGTTTACGTTTGACCAGGGACATACAATCCAAATAATAAAAATACGGTAAACCCAAGCCTTATAATTGATAGACCCCCTCTTGCAAATCGCAAATAATTGCATCAACTACTTTTTTGTTTACCTCTGAGCACCTAAATGGATTAGGGTTTTGCCAACAGTCTATTTGAATCCACCCTGTATAATTAGTATCTTTTAATGCCCCTAGTATCTCCATAATATTTATATCTCCTTCGCCGATAATAAGATGTTTTGAGGACGTTCCAAGTGTTTTTGATGAATTCCACCTTGTTCCATCATTATCAGCAAGATGTATATGTCCTATCTTCCCCTTAAATTCTTTTATTTTTCTTATATAACCTCCATTGCTCAGAAGATTAATGTGGGCAGTATCAAAAAGTATTTTAAAATTTGGGTTATTGATATCATTAACCACTGTTTTAGCAATAGTTAAATTAGAAAAGCATTCTACAGGTTCCGTCTCTTCAACAATATTCAGATTCTCCAGGTTTATATTTTCTTCTTGAAGAAGATTAAAGGTTTTCCTCAAAGTATCTAATATTCTCTGCGCAACTACCCAATCATTAATATCAGCCTGTTTTTCATCAGGCCAAATTGCAAGGTAATCCGCACCTAATTCTTTGGCAAAGATTACATTATCAACAATTGATTTCGCGCATAACATTCTTTTCCCCTCATCGGCATTTGCCCCCCAACGTAGAATTTTAGCCTGAACCCCTGCAATTTTTAAATTTCTAGAAAAATATTTTTTCTTAAACTTATTTATTTCATTAATATCTCTTAAATTTGATGGATACGGATCAATTGATAAATCTACAATCTCTACCCCATCATATTTCATTTCGACTGCATGGTCCAATATCAATTCGATAGGATCATGGAACTCGTATATCCCCAAATCATTTTTACCAGCTGACCAGCCATTAATTCCCAAACATATTTTCCACATATTCAAATCTCCCTTTCCTTAATTAAATATATTGTGTAATTAAAACGAATATTGCTTGTGGAGAAAAATCACTAAATTAAATCTTTCCCTACATACTTACGTTTATATCCCAACGGGTTTTTTCCCTTTGCATAATCCATTAATGTTTCTTTTCTATTTATCTACTAAATTTAATTTTGTCCGAATAATATTTCTTTACTAACCCCTTGCTTTCAAATTTATCAAAAGCCTCAAATCCAAAAGAAAAAAGCCCTTGTAACTAATGTCATCTAGTGTTTTAAAGGAATCCTTCCCGTTTATCGCCTCCTCTCCTACTATAGGAAATATAAAATCTTCTCTTCGAATTCCAGGTTTACCGGTGACATCTTTTAAATGTATCTACCTACTCTTCTCCTTCCTTCAGTAACAATTATTTCCATCTTTATCTCCTCTGGATATATAGTTGTAAAATTTCTCTATAGTTAAAATATTTTTGTAATTATCTACTTTTCACGTCTTTTTAATAAAATATCTCGAAGTATATCGTTTTCAATGTTTTCTACCTGCAATAAATCCCAAACTCCAGGAAATTTTAGGACATTTTTAACAATATTGCTATCTATTTTCTCAACTAAAATCTCAAAAGGAAGATGGACTTTTCGTGATATATCAGCTAAAATTTGCCTACTTTGCTGCTGTGATTTTTTTCTATGTTGAGGATATCCAGATCCAGAGTCTACACTAAATAACTTTTCAAAAATAAATTTTAAATTTACATCCCCTGCCCACCCATATCCTTGGTTCAGTGCAAGCGAAATACAATTCCCTCCATTTATTTGAGTAAAAAGCCAAGCATCGACTGGACTTGATATATGGCCACAAAAAACTCCTGGATACTGCATTACAGAGTTTAAAAAGCCCTGCCCAGTTCCACATCCTCCTATAACAAAATCAACTTTTTTTGTATTTAAAAGAAGAGCTCCAAGAAAACCTGTATCAATATAGGTAAGCTCTGGATATTCGCCAGTTTTTTTCATCCCTACATTGAAAATTTTATGATCAAATAGATCTAAAGCAGCTATAATATCTTTATTTTTATCAGCGGCACTAGTTTCATTAATTACTGCTATTTTCATTTCCTCTCATCCCCCTCTTATGTAAGTTATAATTAAGCTAATTGATCAACCTTTGGTTTAAAGACTTTTTCATCTTTATTCTATTTTTTTCAGTAATTTCTTAAATTTTCCCCTTTTTCGTATCATAGTTCGATGAGCCGCTTTAATTATATCCTCTATCACCATTCCATAATGATCTAATAGTGCTTCTGGATCTAGAGTTGTCTCAACAAAACTATGTTCGTTTAATATTCTATCTGCCTCTTTAACGTCTCAAAATAAAATTCAAGCAATCTAAATTTCATGTAACATTCTAATTTACTATTTACTTATTATAGATTTTTTCCAGATATGGTTTACGTTTATCTCTTTCTTTAGCTATCCTCTCAAAGGCCCAGGCGATATCTGCTATCTTAGGGGCATAGATACTTCAGCGGCGTCTAAATAAAATCTTTGGGTTTTTCCTTTCGTTTCTATAATCATTTTTAAAATTTCCGAATAACTTGCATCTGCAGATATCTCCTTGTTAAACAAATAATTATCTGTATCTAATCTTTCAAAGGGGAAACAACCCTCTATAGTGTCGATAATCACTTCCTGATAAATCCTTTGGACTAAAACTATATTTTTTATTTTCTTTAATGAAAGCTAAAAAGGTTTCTTTAGCTTAAGTATACTTTTGTATTAAATTTTCATAATTTTTATAGAATATTTTTTAATAATTCTTTGGAAAAACTTATTATAATTGTCTTTTATTTCGTA
>NZ_PFKO01000201.1:0-2331 GCF_002784285.1 Candidatus Infernicultor aquiphilus | reverse complement strand
TATTTTAGGATCATTATCTGTAAACCCATGTATTTTTGTTTGAGCTTCTTCTAAATTTGTACAATCTTTAAGTGATTCAAATAAAAGCAATGCTTCTCTAGGAACACCTTTAGCCTCGCTTAATATAAAGCGACAAATTTGTTTCAGAGGTTCAGTAAATTCAATAACTTCTTTATCTGCGACATTTTTAATAATGAGAGATATTTCCCGATCAGAAAGATTAGAAAGTTTTATTTTAAAACATCGATTTCGTAGAGTAGGAAGTATTTTTTCTGGAGCAGTTGAACAAAAGATAAAATAAGTTTTTGGAGGGGGTTCTTCTGATATCTTTAAAAGAGCATTCATTGCTTCGGGAGTTAACATATGACATTCATCAAAGATAATTACTTTTACTGCCCCCATTAAGGGGCGGGAGTAAGATTCTTTAATAATTGTTCGAATAGCATCAATCCCCCTATCTTGAGCTGCATCAATTTCTTTCATGTACATTGGAGCGCATTTTAACTCATGGGAAATAATACGAGCTAAAGTAGTCTTTCCGCATCCCGATGGGGCAGATATCAAAATCGTCTGAGGCCAATGGGGAAATTTAGCCTGAAGATCGCGGATTATTTCTCCATTTCCTATAAATTCATTTAATTTTGCAGGACGATAGTCTATATGAAATGGCACGTTATATTTTCCTTTCATATATAATATATATCGAATCTCTAAAGTTTCCCACATAAAAAAGACTATCTTTGTCTAATTCGTTTAAAAAGTTAGCCATTGCTATTTCTGAAGTAAAGAATTTTATTTTCACTGTAACCTCATTACATTAATCATTTTTACTCCCCATAATTTTGCTTCGGTGATTGAGTTAAATACTATATCTAATTCATATTTTTGAATGGCTGGCCCTATATCATCTACAATTCCTATCCCTAATGAATCTATATATAAAATTGTTCCTAATGAAAAAATCTCTGGGTCTGCGGCTACTGTAAAGACATCAATATTTCCTATTTTCAAAAATCCTTTTGAAATAACGGGATTTCCTAAAGCTGTAAGTTGATTATAAGGTTTACCAATCGAATATCCTGTTGCGCGAACTTTAATCCATTCATTTTTTCGAGAGGTATTTATAACAAAAGTAGAATAATCATTGGTTATTTTCTGAAACATTAAGATTTGTTTATCCCGATCTTGTAATTCATTTAACAGCATCATTATAATAATTACACAAATTCCAATAAGAATCATACTTATAGATATATGAATTTGGTGATTTTTCATTTTACAAACTCTTAATAAATAGAAACTTTTCCTAAAGAATCAAGAATTTCCATATAACAGATAACCAAAAAATCCTTTTGGAGAATTTGTCTTTATAATTAACTGTTTAATCGAATCTAATTTTATTTTATTAAATTCATATTCTTTTGCTTCCTCTTGACCAACATTTGATTCTAATTGATCGGGTCTGGGGATCGCAATTTCAGGGATGATTATCTTTTTCTCGGCGGAATTCATGTACTTTGTCTATTCAAGAGGCCTTTGAAATATCCTTTAATTATATCATTGGAGATTGATACAAATTTCAACTTCTCGATATTCTGATCCCAAGCTTTTGACCATGGAGAATCTGACATATGGCTCATTGTTGATAACTGAATTCCAGTATATTTGCCATATAAACGCCATACTTCTCTTAGCAAATTCTGTCTATCAGTATCTGTTGGGGGAATGCGAGGAGTAACGATTTTCATATCGGAGAAATCAATAGTTTTTGCCCGTCCATCAATGGGCTTATCACCATAATCTTTAAATGTATGATATACTGAATTAATTACCGGGCCATATTTCCAAGCCTGCACTTGTTCGTCTATAAGAGGAATATCATAGAATGCTAAATTCCATCCATGAGCGAAATAGATTAATTTTTGGAGTTTCAGGGGGTCAATTTGGGAATTATTTTCATCGGCAACATCCAATAAACTGTTTACAACCGCCAATGACGAATATGGCATCTTTGTGAAATCAGATGCTTCCATGATTATTTTCTCCTCTCGTAAGAAACCTAACCATTTGTACAACAATCCGTCAATCACAAATCGCAATTTGTTCAAGATAAAAATTATTATTTTTTTCATGGGAAAAATTCGTCCTTAGCTAAACTTTCTACCTTTATCTGGGACATTCCGGAATAATCTCTATCACTTCCATTGAAAATTCACGATCATAGCAGGGGGAATTATATCATTTATGAATCTATCAACAACATTGCTAATATCTGACCAATTAATTGGAACTCCATCATCTCCGGCTTTAATTGCAAAATAATAAGTATAT
>NZ_PFKO01000038.1:0-2502 GCF_002784285.1 Candidatus Infernicultor aquiphilus | reverse complement strand
CCCCCCCTGGCAAATGAATTAAGGTTTGCCGATCAGTCTTTTTGTTTAGGATACTTGCCACTAAAGAAGCACAAGCTCCCGTTCCACAGGCCAAAGTTTCTCCTACTCCTCTTTCCCATACTCTGAAGTTTACTTCTTTCCTATTTAAAACTTGGATAAATTCTACATTGGTTTTTTGGGGGAAAAGGGAATGATTTTCAATTTGCGGTCCAATTTCACTTACTGCTATAGATTTTACATCATCAGTAAAGATTATACAATGAGGGTTGCCCATAGAAACACAGGTAATTTTAAAAATCTGCTCAGGATTTACCTTTAATGTTTCATCTATAACTGTAGGAGAATCTTCTCCTATCATAGGTATTTCTCTTCTTCTCAATTTAGGAATACCCATATCTACCTTAATTCCGGAGACTTTTTTATTTACAATTATTAATTCAGGAATTATTATGCCGGCTAAGGTTTCTACTGTAAATTTACTTTTAGTAACTATTTTATTTTCATAAACATATTTAGCAAAACACCTGATGCCATTTCCACACATCTCTGCTTCGCTACCGTCAAAATTAATAATTCTCATTCGTAGATCAGCCTTAGAAGAGGGAAGGATAAGAATTAAACCATCTGCCCCAATTCCAAAGTTGCGGTTACAAAGTCTTTTTGCCAGACAAGAAAGGAATGATGAATCGCCCAATGGTTTACTTAAGCAGTCTATTAAAATAAAATCATTCCCTAATCCCTGCATTTTTATGAAATTTATTTTCATAATGATATTTTCCCCTTGTTTTTTAGTGTTTTTAAACTTAAAGCTTAAAGCGAAAAACCATAATTCAAAATTCTAAACTTTTTAGTATTGTTTGGTGTAGGGGTCGAATTTATTCAACTCGATATTTGAAATAGAGATTGCTTCGTCGCTTCGCTTCTCGCAATGACATTTAGAAATATGCGGGTTTGATAAATCAAACCCCTACAAATTACTCATTACACATTTGTTTGTCTCGTCACGGGCAGACACAAGGTCTGCCCCTACACCCGAATTCTGGCTTCTGACTTCTATCTCAGATATTCAATACATCTTTCATTTCATAAAAACCCGCAGGTTTACCTTCCATAAATTTTATAGCCTGGATGGTGCCATAGGCAAAGGTATCCCGACTATGGGCTTTATGAGTAAGTTCTAATCTTTCTCCTAAGGAAGTGAAGATGACGGTATGTTCTCCGGCAATATCGCCGCCTCTAACAGAATGAATGCCAATCTCTCCTCTTTTCCTTTCTCCAATCATTCCTTCTCTGCCATAGATGGTCACTTGATCTAAATTTACATTTCTTACTTTAGCAATTTCTTGAGCTAATTTTTTAGCTGTGCCACTGGGGGAATCTTTTTTAAAACGGTGATGGGTTTCAATAATTTCTATATCGTAATTATCATCCAAGGCTGCAGCAGTTTCGGTAACCAGTTTGAAGAGTAAATTTACTCCTAAGGACATATTTGGGGAGAGGAGAAATGGGATATTTTTAGCTAATTTATTAATTTTTTTAATTTCTTCCGAGGAGAATCCAGTAGTTCCCATAATCATTGCTTTTTTATATTTAGAGACAGTTTCTAAATGTTGAAGAGATACCTTAGGGTTAGTGAATTCAACTACCTGAGCAGTGTCCTGAATAATTTTTTCTAAATTATCTCCAATAATTATTTCTGTTTTCCCCAGGCCAACGGTTATTCCCCAATCTTTTCCGATATTAGGATGCATAGGGGATTCAATTATCCCTACTAACTTCATATCCTTATTCTGGTAAATTAATTGAGCAACTTTTGAACCCATCTTTCCACCACCGCCGCATACTATCACTTTAATCATAATCTTATCCCTCCAGTAAACCAAATTTAATTAAATCTGCTTTTAATTTTAATAGATTATTTTCACTCATAGGAGACATAGGTAAACGTAAACCACCAGAAGGTAGTCCCATCAATTGAGCACTGGTTTTTACTGGAATAGGGTTAGTTTCGTAAAACATAGCATTACTTAAGGGATAAACTTTAGACAGGAAAATTTCTTTAGCTTCCTGATAATTTCCATTTTCAAATTCTTTGATCATATTAGAAACCTCATAGGGGATGATGTTAGCTACAACTGAAATTACCCCTTTACCTCCAATAGATAAAACCGGGAGTAATAATTTATCATCCCCAGAAAGAAGGGTAATTTTGTCTCCGCATAATTCAACTATCTCAGTCATCTGATCCAAATTTCCACTAGCTTCTTTTACTCCTATTATATTTTTTAATTCAGCTAATTCCGCTAAAGTTTCCGGTAACATATTTACTCCAGTACGAGAGGGGACATTGTAGATTATAATTGGTAGATCCACTTCTTCAGCTATCTTTTTAAAATGTAAATATAGTCCCTTTTGAGTTGGTTTGTTATAAAAAGGTGTGATGATGAGGGCAGCATCTGCTCCTGCTTCTTTAGCGTAAGAAGTTAAGTCTAATGCTTCTTG